>CAVOMB010000050.1:0-37711 GCA_963696935.1 uncultured Thermoleophilia bacterium
GAGGTCGCCTCCTGCGAGGCGCTCATGCCGAACTCGTGCACTTGGCTCGATAGCGGCTGCGTTGGCGACGAGCCCGAGATAGGCGCGCGGGTCTGTCGCGCCGACCGTCGCCACTGGCAGATAGGGGTAGAATGTCAGATCGAGCCGGGCTGGCCGGTTCTCCAATTTGGCGAGCAGGAGCATCTTCACCGCGTCAAAACTGATTGCGCCAAGACGCAGCGCCTCCGCGATGGCCTGTTCGACGAGATGTTGATGGAAGTCCTCCATCAGCCGCAGCACCTGGATGAACTCGCGGCGCCCTGGCCGTTCCCCATGCGCCTCCATGAGCCGCCGCAGACGATAGACGCAATCGGCGAGGCGCCAGTCGTCGAGCGGGCGCAGCCTACGCCAGCGTGGCGCGGGAGATGTCCTTGACATCGATCCCGCCGAGGCTCGGAGCGTTCGAGGCGGAAGTTCCGCAGGTTGGTGGCGAAGAGCAGCACGCCGCCCGGCGCGAGCAGGCGGCGGGCGACCAGGCGGATGAGGTCGGCGTGGTCGCGCTGCACGTCGAAGGTGGCGCGACCCATCTTCTTGGAGTTGCTGAAGGTCGGCGGGTCGAGCCAGATCAGGTCGTACTGGCCGCCGGCCTGGGCCACCCAGCGCAGGCAGTCGGCCTGGACGAGAGTATGCGGCGAGGCGGAGGCGTTCGCGCCCGGCGACGCGCCCGCGGGTCCCGGGGCCGGCCACACATCCTTCGCGAACCCGAAGCCGTTGGCCGCCAGGTTGCGCCCGGCCCACTCGAGGTAGTTCGCCGAGAGGTCCACCGTGGTCGACGCCGGAGAACCGCCGGCCAGAGCGTTGACCGTCATCGAGCCGGTGTAGGCGAAGAGGTTGAGGAAGCGGCGGCCGCCGGCCAGCCGCCGGACCAGGCGCCTCGTGAGGCGCTGGTCGATGAAGAAGCCGGTGTCCAGGTACGTGCCCAGGTCGATGGAGTAGGTGAGGCCGTCCTCGGTGATGTCGACCTGCTGCTTCGTGTCGCGGCGGCGTTCGTACTGCGCCGCTCCGCGCTGGCGGCGGCGCTCCTTGAGGACTACGTGGCCGGCGGGGACCTCGACGACGGCGCCGATCACCTCGACGGCGTCGGCGAGCCGGCGCCTGGCCTTGTCCGGGTCGATCTCGGGCGGCGCCGCGTACTCCTGCACGTGCACCCAGTCGCCGTACACGTCGACGACCAGGTTGTATTCGGGGAGGTCGGCGTCGTAGAGCCGGTAGCAGGTGATGTCCTCGCGCTGCAACCGGCGGGACAGCCGACGCTGGTTCTTGCGCAGCCGGTTGGCCAGGTACTCCGCGCCGCCGCGAAGCGTGTGCGGCAGTGCGTTGCGGATCGGGGCGATCGTCGCCTCGTCGGGCCTCGCCGGTCCGCCGGGCGTTGTGGTCCGTGCGGGCGACTCCGTCCGTTCGTCTTGCGCCGCCGGCTGCCTTTGAGGTTCCGGCGCACGCTCCGGCTTGGGCGCCGCGGAGCGCACGGCCGCGCGGGCGGTGCGCGGCGCGGCCGATCCGGTCGGCGCCGCGCCCGGCACGAAGTACGAGAGCACGCAGTCGAGCGGGCCGTTGCGCAGCGGCGTCGAGCGCCCGGGCGTCAGCCCGAGGGCCTTGACCTGGTGCTCGTCGCCGGCCAGCACGACGGCGTTCCAGTCTGAGAAGGCCGTGCGGAGCCTCTCGCCGAGTTGCCGGTAGACGGCCTCGGCCCCGCCGGCGTCGAGTCGCTCGCCGTAGGGAGCGTTGGCGGCGACCAGGCCGCGCGCCGCTGTGGGCGCGGCCTGGTCGAGGTCCGCCCGCTCGAAGACGACCAGCTCACCGAGGCCGGCGCGATCGGCGCAGGCGCGCGCGAGCTTGATCGCGCTGGAGTCGCGGTCGCCTCCGCGGATGGTCATCTCCGGCCCGGCGGCCCTGAGCTTCTCCAGGCCGGCCGTGCGCCGCGTGCGGGCCTCCGCGACCAGGGCCTGCCACACGCGCGCGTCGTGGCCGTGCCAGCGCAGGAAGCCGAACGCCGGCGCGTCCGCCTGGCTGCCGGGGCGCCCGCCCGGTTTGGCCTTGCGGTCCCCGAAGCGGGCCCGCGCGGCATGGTCGGTCCGAGCCTCCGCGGCCGCCGGCGGCGCCTCGGCGCGAAGCAGACCGGGCGCGATGTCGGCCGCCATGAGGGCCGCCTCGATGGGCAGCGTGCCCGACCCGCAGAGCGGGTCCAGCAGGCTGCCCCCGGCGGCGGCCTCCTTCGGCCACGCCGCATAAAGCAGCAACCCGGCGGCGAGATTCTCCTTGAGCGGCGCCTCCGCCTGGAGCTTGTCGGCGCGGTAGCCGCGTCGGTGCAGGCTCTGGCCGCTGAGGTCGAGCGAAATCGTCACGCGCCCGCCGGCGAGGTGGACGTTGATACGCACGTCGGGCGCACGCGGGTCGACCGAGGGCCGCCGGCCGGTCTTCTCGCGCAACTGGTCGACGACGGCGTCCTTGACACGCACCGCGCCGAAGCGCGTGTCGCGGATACGCTGGTTGGTACCGGCGAAATCGACGGCGAGCGTGTCGTCCGGGCCGAGGTGCTCGCTCCAGTCCACAGTCTGCGTGGTGGCGTACAACTCGTCTCCGTCGCCGCCCGCCCCGGTGACCAGCGGCAGCAGCACGCGGCCGGCGAGCCGCGACCAGAGGCAGGCGCGGTACGCCGTCTCCAGGGAGCCGGTGAAGGACACGCCGGCGCGGACCTGCTTGACGTGCTCCGCGCCGAGCCCGCGCAGCTCGCCCGCGAGCAGCGATTCGAGGCCCCGGGGGACGGTCGCGAAGAGGGAGAGGTCGGTCACCCCGCAAGGCTACCACGTGCCCGGGTGAGACCCGTTCGCGTCACATCCCCCGCCGCCGTCGCGTAGCCTGCCGCCCCGCCGGATGCGGGCGCTTAAGCCAGCACCTAGAATCGTCGAGGTAGTACGCAGACCGAAAGGCACTGATGTACCGTCATCTCCTCATCCTCGTCGCCGCGTTCGGGCTTGCGCTGCCGGGCATCGTCAGCATCACGACCGCCATCTCGGATGCGCCTGCCTCTCCTCCCGGATCCATCCCGCCGGCCGCTCCGGTCGCGCTGCCCAGCGTCACGCCCACCGCATCCCCTTCGCCCGGCGACACCACTCCGCCGATCACGACCGCCAAAGGCATGGGCTCGCGCTGGCGCAACGACGCGGCGACCGTGGTGTTCACGGCCACCGACGACGCCTCCGGCGTGGCGGCGACCGTCTTCCGCGTGGACAACGGCGCGTGGCGCTTCGGCGACCAGGCGCTGGTCAAGGCGCCCGGGGACCACTCCGGCGACGGCGAGCACGCGGTGGAGTTCTACTCCGTAGACAACGCGCTCAACACCGAGGCGCCCAACACGGTGACGGTCAAGATCGACACGCGGCCGCCGCACTTCGCCTGGACCAGCCTCTCGTCGGGGACCATCCGCCGCGTCGAGCCGGTCACGTGCAAATTCACGGTCGACGAGCACAGCGGGCCGGTGACGCTTTCGTACAGGGTCACCGACCAGTACGGCTACTCCGCGGCGAGCAGGGGCGGCCTGGAGCGCGCCGCAGGCGCGCGGTCGCTCGACGTCCCGACGCGCTACAAGAACGGCAAAGGCTTCGCCCCCGGCGTGTACCGCGTCCAGATCACCGTGCGCGACGAGGCCGGCAACACCGCGGTGGCGAACCGCCGCTCGTTCCGGGACTACCGTCCTGTGAGCGGCCGCGTCTGGCACAGCGTGCCCGGCGCCGGCAAGCTCGTCGGCCTGACGTTCGACGACGGCGGCGCCGCGGCGTGGGAGAGCATACTGAACACGCTCAAGCGCTACAAGATGCACGCGACCTTCTTCCCGCTCGGCCCGTACGTGCAGACCAGCCCGTCGCTGGCGCGGAGCTGCGTGGCGGAGGGCAGCGCGATCGGCACGCACGGCTGGACGCACTCGATGATGACCGGCCAGAGCGGGAGCGAGGTCCAGAGTGAGTGGACGCGCGCGGCCAACGTGTGGTGGAGCAAGACCGGCTACTCGCCCGTGCCGTACTGCCGTCCGCCCTACGGCGATATGAGCTCGGCGGTGACGCCCGCGTCGGCCGCAATCGGCTTCTACCGTGTGATCCTCTGGGACGTGGACCCGGAGGACTGGAAGGAACCCGGGTCGAGCGTGATCGCCTCTCGGGTACTCTCGCACGTACACCCCGGCGCGATCGTGTGCATGCACCTTCGCCCGCAGACCGCCGCCGCGTTGCCGGCCATCTTGAGCGGCCTCAAGGCGCGCGGCTACAAGTGCGCCAGCCTGCCCGAGATGTTCCACGCCGCGGGCCTGCGCTAGAAGCACCGGCACGGCGGCGCGAGCCGCTAGAGCAGCGTGCCGGGCGCCGGGCCGCCTGTGGCCGGGCCGCCGGAGGCCAGCCCGGCGATGACCGCCAGGAACGCCTCGCCGTACCTCTCCAGCTTGGTCTGGCCGACGCCGTTGACCTCGAGCAACTCCGCGCCCGTGGCGGGCCTGCGCGCGGCCATCTCCGCGAGCGTCGCGTCGCTGAAGACCACGTAGGCCGGCACGTTCTGCGCGTCCGCGAACTGCTTGCGCACCGCGCGCAGCTCCTCGTACAAGTCCTCGTCGACCGGCAGCCCGGCGAGCTCCGCCGCCCGGCCGGAGCGCGCGGCGCGCACGCGCTGCTTCTTGGTCGGGACGCGCACGCGCGGCTTGGCCATGATCAGCGTGCGGTCGCCGCGCAGGAGCGGCCGCGCCGACTCCGTGAGCCGCAGCGCCGAGAACCGCGTGATGTCCTGGACCAGGTAGCCGCGGTGGATGAGCTGGCGGATGAGGCTCTGCCAGTGGTCGCGGCTGTACTCGGCGCCGATGCCGTAGGTGCTGAGGGCGTCGTGGCCGCGGCTGACGATCTTCTCGTTCTCCGAGCCGCGGAGAACGTCGATGACGTAGCCGACGCCGTAGCCGAACCCGTCGCGCTCCCAGAGGCGGTAGACGCAGCTGAGCGCCATGCGCGCCTGCTCGGTGGCGTCGAACGTCTCCGGCGGCTCGAGGCAGATGTCGCAGTTGCCGCACGGCGCCGGGTAGGGCTCGCCGAAATAGCCCAGCAGAGCCTCGCGCCGGCAGCTGAGCCCGTCGGCGTAACCGATCATGGAGTTGAGCTTGTGGAGTTCGATGCGCACACGCTCGGGGTCGCGCACGAACTCCTCGTCGCCGTTCCGGCCGCGGCCGCCGCCCTCGATGAGGCTGCGGACGACGGCGGCGTCGCCCAAGCCGAAGAGCAGCAGGGCCTCGGCGGGCAGGCCGTCACGTCCCGACCGCCCCGTCTCCTGGTAGTAGCTCTCGACGGTCTTGGGGAGGTCGTGGTGGACGACGAAGCGGACGTTGCTCTTGTCGATGCCCATACCGAAGGCGACGGTGGCCACCACGACGTGGACCTCGTCGCGCGCGAAGGCGTCCTGCACGCGCCGCCGCTCGTCCGGCGACAGGCCGGCGTGGTAGGCGGCGGCGTTGACGCCGTGCGCGCGGAGCTTCTCGGCGACGTCTTCCGTGCGCTTGCGCGAGAGGCAGTACACGATGCCCGACTCGCCCTCGTGCCCGGCGAGGAACTGCGTGAGCTGGTGCAACGGCTCGCGCTTCTCCACCACCGTGTAACGGATGTTGGGCCGGTCGAACCCGGTGACGTACACGGCCGCCTCGTCGAGCCCGAGCCGCACGCGCACGTCGTCGCGCGTCTCGGGGTCGGCGGTGGCGGTGCAGGCGATGATGGGCACGCCGGGGAAGAGGCCGCGCAGCCGGCCGAGCTGCACGTACTCGGGCCGGAAGTCGTGGCCCCACTGGCTGACGCAGTGCGCCTCGTCGATGGCGAACAGGGCGACGCCGGTGGCGCCGTCTTCGCCAAGGCCGCCCAATCGCTCCAGGAAGCCGTCGGTCATGAGCGTCTCGGGCGCGACGTAGAGCAGCTCGAGCTCGCCGGCGTGGAGGGCGCGCAGCACGCTGCGCGCCTCGTCGGCCTCGAGGGACGAGTTGTAGGCGGCGGCGCTGACGCCGGCCGCCCGCAGTGCGTCGACCTGGTCCTTCATCAGCGAGATGAGCGGCGAGACGACGACCCCGGTGCCCGGACGGACCATGGCCGGCAGTTGGTAGCAGAGGGACTTGCCGCCGCCGGTGGGCATGACCACGAAGGCGTCGCCGCCGGTGACGAGGTGGTCGACGATCTCCTCCTGGTGCGCGCGGTACTCGGCGAAGCCGAATACCTCGCGCAGCAGGTCGCGAGCAGAAGGCGAAGCAGCCGCCGGACCGGTGGGGGTAGGAGCCGGAGTCACGGGCCCGAGTCTAGCAAGGTTGACGGACGGGAGCGGCTGACCTTCAAGAGAGCCGCGGCACGCCGGTAGGATGGGCCTTCTGAGGAGGTCCGTCATGAAGTACAGCACAGCACGGCTCGGCCGCGTGCTCGTCGTCCGCCTGGAGGACGGGGACGTCGTGCACGAGTGCATCGAGGAGGCGGCGCGCGCCGAAGGCATCGCGCGCGCCGCCGTGATCCTGGTGGGCGGCGCCGCCGGCGGCAGCCGGGTGGTCGTAGGCCCGGAGGACGGCGCCGCACGGCCGGTCACGCCCATGGAGCGCGTCCTGCACGACGTGCACGAGATGGCAGCCGCCGGCACCCTGTTCCCGGACGACGCCGGCCAGCCCGTGCTGCACGTGCACGCCGCGTTCGGCCGCGACGACCGGGTCACGGCGGGCTGCATCCGCAGCGGCGTGACCACCTGGGTCGTGGCCGAGGCGATCTTGATCGAGCTGACGGACAACGAGGCGACGCGGCGCGTCGACCCCGACAGCGGGTTCGAACTGCTCGAGATCTGAGGGAAGGACCGCCGGAGATGCCGCGGCCGCCCGGGATGCGGCGTCCTGCCGCCTGCCGCACCGGAGAACGAAAGAAGCCGGGGTGGGATCTGACGACCCCACCCCGGCTCGCGCGCTCGGAGTCGGTGTCCGGCGCCGGCCTCCAGGGCCGGGTCCGTCGTCGCGTCCGAGAAACTCCTGCGTCGCCGGCTCGGCCGACGATTCGGAGGATTGTACTCGGTTTGTCGACCAGTGCAATCCCTTTTCTTTCCTTACTGCTTCGGGGCTCGGTTCCCGACATCCTTGGGCGCCTCCGCGTCCGTCTCCCCGACCGCGTGTATCCTTCGCACATGGACGTTGAGTGCGGGTACCCAGTGGTCCGGCGGCCACGGAGCGGCACGAGCCGTTCGCCCCGCGCGGTCACAGCTCTTCTCGTGCTGGCGGCCTGCCTGATCGGCGGGTCGGCGGCGCGGCCGCAGCCGGCCGCCGCCGCGCCCTGGACCGGACAGCACCACCCGGTCCGGTACGATCTCCGCAAGGTCGGACGGGTCTCTCGCGTCGGCCTTCAGGACCACTACGGCACCTGCTGGGTCTTCGCCGGCATCGGCTCGCTGGAGTCCTGTCTTCTGCCCGGCACGCGCCTCGACTTCTCCGAGAACCACCTCGCCGACCTGAGTGGGTCGCGCCTGCGCTTCGGCGGGCGCGCCCCGAGCACGATCTCCACGGCCTACTTCGCGCGCTGGGAGGGACCGGTGCTCGAGCGCCGTGACCGCTACCCGCATCCCGGAGCATCCCGGGAGGGCCTGCGCGCCGTCCGTCACGTGCAGGAGGTGCTGTTCTTGCCGCGGCATACCAGCCCGCTGGCCAACGCGGCCATCAAGTGGGCGGTGACCAAGTACGGCGCAGTGGACGCATCCATGGCGTACGAGTCGTCGGCGTTCGCTCCGGCGACCAGCGCCTACTACTCGCGCGGGACCGACCTCGACCATCACGTCTGCATCGTCGGCTGGGACGACGCGTACCCGGCCGGCCGGTTCCTGCGGCGGCCGCCCGGCCCCGGCGCCTTCCTGATCAAGAACAGTTGGGGAAGGTCGTACGGGCAGGGCGGCTTCTTCTGGGTCTCCTACTACGACCGCGCCTTCGGGACGACGCTGGCGGTGTTCGAGGGCGTCGCGGGCGCCCGGAACCACGACGCCATCTACCAGCACGACGCCCTGGGCTGGTCGCGGAGCATCGGCTTCGGGACCACCACGGCGTGGTTCGCCGCCAGATACACGAGCGGCGGCGACGGGAGCGTCACCGCCGCGAGTTTCTACACTCCGGGACCGGGCGCGACCTACGAGGTCAGGGTCGCGCCGTCTCTGGATGGGGTCGCCACGGCACCCGTGGCCGCCGAGGGCACCATCGCCGTCGGAGGCTACCACACCGTCAGGCTGACGGCGTCGGCCCCGGTGACGGACGGCACCGACTTTGTCGTCGCCGTCCGTCTTACGACGCCCGGCTCGCGGACACCGATCTCCGTCGAGCACCCGACGAGCCTGCTGACTCCTCGGCCGGCCGCCGGGCGTTCGTTCGTCAGCCGCGACGGGAGCACCTGGACGGACCTCCGATCCCGCCACGGCTTCGCCTCCTCCGACGTGTGTCTCAAGGCGTTCGTGGACTCGCCGGGCGCCGGCGACGAAGCCCCTCCGCGCGTCCGTCTCAAGCCGGCGACCGTCTCCCCCGCGGCGGGCACGCGCGTCAGGTTCTCCCTCACCGACCCGGCGTTCTCGAGCGGCAGCGCCGTCGTCAAGCTGCGCCTCATGAGCGCCGGCGGGATGACGCTGCGCACGCTTCGCATCCCCGGGGCGAGCGTCAACGAGGACGACGTCTGGCGTTTCCCCGCTCCGAAGCGGCGCGGGACCTACAGGGTCGTCGCCCGCGCCTGGGACGTGGCCGGCCACGCCTCACCTGCCACCACCGCGGCGGTGGTCGTCCGCTGACGGAGGCGCCGTCGCCGGCGTCGCGAACCTCTGTGGGAGAATCGGCTGAGTCGACCCCGGAGGAGCGATGATGCGAGAAGTGCGGACCCTTGCGATCACTCTGGCCCTCGCGGCCCTGGTCGCGCTGCTCGCGGCGGAAGGCGTCGCCGCGGCCGACCCCGGCTCCTCGCCGGGAGCCCAGCCCGCGGCTGCCGCGACCGCCGCCCCGGCGCTCACGCTGACCGCTGCTCCCGCCACCGTCACCGTCGGTGACCGGGTGGTGCTCGTCGTCCACCTCGGCATCCCCGGCGCGACGGTGCGGCTGACCCGTCAGCGGGTCGGCGATCCCGCGCCGGTCTCGCTGGCGACGCTCGTCACCGGGTCCGGCGGCACGGCAAGGTACGGCGTGCGGCCGCCGGTCGCGACGACGTACCGGGTCGAGTACCAGGGCGACGGCCGGGAGTGGCTGCCGGCGACCGCGGAGGTCGTCGTCCCGGTGCGTCCGCGTGTCACCTTGGCGGCGATCACCCGGGTCTACCGCGGCGACCGCACCCGGTTCACGGTCTCCGTCCGTCCCGCCCACCCAGGCGGCGCGGTCACGCTTCAACTCCGGCAGGACGGCGCCTGGGCCGACTGGCGCAGCGTCAGGCTCGACGCCGACTCCCGCGGCCACTCCACGTGGCGCACCGACGCCGTCGGCACGTACCGGGTGCGCGTGGTGACCGCCGCGGACGTAGAGCACCTCGAGGGCGCGTCGCCGGTGCGCCGCCTCGCAGTCATCAAGCCGAACGCGTACCACGTGCCCATCGACGCGAAGGCCATGATCGTCGTGGACATCTCGCAGTACCGCATGCACTTCTTCTCGCGCGGCGTGGAGGTCAGGTCCTTCCCGTGCGTGACGGGGCGGCCGTCGCTCCCGACCCCGATCGGCCACTTCAAGATCTACGCCCGGGGGATGTATCCGGGCGGACCCTACGGCGCGCGGATCATGTCCTACCATCCGCCGTGCGCCATCCACGGCACCAACGAGCCGTGGCTGCTCAGGAAGTTCCCGCGCAACTTCTCCCACGGCTGTACGCGGCTCTACAACTCGGACGCGATCTGGCTGTACGTCCGCGCGCCGCTCGGCACGCCGGTCTGGAACGTGCGCTGAGCCAGCCGGCAGACCGTCCGGTCTGGCGGCCGGCGACCACCTCGTCTTCGACGACTCCGCAGATGCCGTCACCGTGCGCGTCGTGCACCGGCGCGACCTCGCCGCCTTTCTCGGCGCTCTCCCCATCGAGGGAGAGGCGCTGGATCACGCGGCCGAGCGGGCGGCCGCGGCCCGGAAGCTGGCGGAGCGCCGCAGGTGAGCCGCGAGGGGCCTCCCCATGTGTGGGTGGACGCCAATGTCGTTCTGCGGCTGCTCACGGGCAAGCCGCAGGCGCAGGCGCGCGCGCGTGCCGCTCTCATGGCGCGGGCCGACGCCGGCGAGGTGCGGCTCCGCCTGTGCCCGCTCGTCGTCGCGGAGGTCGTCCGGGTGCTCACGTCTGCGTATGACGTTCCGCTGACCGAGGTCGCCGGCGTGCTCTCCGGCTTCCTCGCCTCCGGTGGACTGGTCGTCGAGGAGGGCATGCAGCTCACCGCGGCCCTGGCCGAGATGGCGGAGCGGCGGGTCGACTTCGTCGATGCCTATCTGGCCGTCAAGGCCCGGCTCTCCGGCGACCCGGTGGCGACGTTCGACAACGACTTCGACAGGCTCGGCGTCGAGCGCCCCTGACCCTCGACGGCTGAACGCAGTGAGGGCGGGGAGCGCATTCCGCACTCCCCGCCCTCCTGGCCTTCACTCCGGGCAGGCCGCCCCCCGCGCGGCCGCCGCCGGTGTCTGCGTCAGTCCACCGGGGCCTTGGCAGTCTTCCAAGCCTGCATGCCGAGGATGGCGCCGTGGTTCTTGTACCAGGTCCACTTGCCCTGCGGGATGACCCTGGTCTGGCCCTTGTAGGCGACCACCAGGTACTTCCCGTATCCGGCCACGTCGAGCAGGATCTGGTCCCAGTGCCGATACTGCACGTCGTGCACGCCGTCGGCGTAGTTGCGCTGCGTGATCTTGGCCGAGGCCGAATAGGCGGCGACCCAGGCGTCACGCTGTGCCGGGGGCACCGTCGTGTCCAGAAGGCCGTAGTAGGTGAAGACGGGCGCCGTCACCATGGACACATCCGGCGCCGCCTTCTGGAAGATCGTGTAGTCCATGGCGACCGCATGCGGGTCGGCGTCCTGGCCGCGTACGAAGAAGGACCACGCGGCCTCGTCGTAGGCGCGCTCCTGCCAGCCGGGGATCTTGTCGGCGGTGGTGCCGGTCATGTCCCACCACCACGTCGGGTCGATGATGTAGCTCTTCATCGTCGCCAGGTACCCGGCATCCGGGTATCCGGTGCCGGGCGTGGACTGGTGCAGCGCCACGGCGAGATGGATGGAGCGCACACGAGCGCCGGCCAGGCGGGCAAGCTCCGCCGAGAAGGGCCCGCCGCCGGAGATGGCGATGACGCTGAACCGGTTGACGTCGAGGTGGTCCAGGACCTCCACGACGTTGGCGGCGTACAGCTCCCGCGTCTTGACGGGGTCGGCCAGCGCGAGGGCAGCGTCGTCGGCCCCGTCCGCGATCAGGCTCCCGGAAGCGTCGGCCGGCTCGAACTTGGTCAGCCCGAAGCCATTGCGCTCCACACAGATCACCCGGATGTGCAGCTTGAGCTGCAGATCCCGCGCGAACTGGGTGAGCTCGTAGGCCTGGACACCGGTGCCGGCGCCGCCGATCAGGATGGCGACGCGCCAGTCCTTGCTGCCCTGGTCGACGTAATGGACGACATGGCCGGACGCCGTCGTAAACGAGTGGACCGGCGCCCCGATGTAGCTGAACTTCTCCGGAAGATTGAGGTGGGTCGGGCTGGCGGCATTGGCGACGCCCGCCAGCGTGAGCGCGAGCAGAACCGCCATACACGTGATGAGAACGACTTTCTTCATAAGACGTACCCCCTTGCGCCCGACTCCCTTTGTGAACCGGCCGCCGCGGCTTCATCCACCCGGGTGGGCGGAATGTAGTCCTGTATACGCCCACAAAGTACGAAGGCGCAAGGGGCGATGCCGGCACTGCCGCACGGCGGCCGGCAGCGGACGTGTCCGTGCGGGGGTCGGCGCCTTCGACGGAGCCTTGGATGGCACCATCCGGGGTGCCACTTAGGGCTCATACCCCCAGACGACAAACCTCCTCGTCAGCAGCAGCCCGCGCGGTCGTCTTCCAGCCGCGCGGGCGTCGTCTCGCCTCGGGGAGTGGGAGCGACGTGGAGTCGGGGAGCAGCAGAAGGGCGGGGAGTGCATGGGCACTCCCCGCCCTTGTCGCGCAGGGCTACGGCCAGCTGGCCGGCTTGCCTCGCCCCGCGCTCGGGTCAGACGTCCGTCCGGCCCGTCTTCAGCGGCTCAGATGCCGAGCCCGTCGCGCTTCTGCTGGATCCACTCCAGCATGGCCGCGACGGCCTCCTTGGCGTCGGTCTCGACCGCCAGCTTGCCGCCGGTCACGCTCGGCAGGTCCTGCGTCAGGAGCTTGACCAGGTTGGGCGCGCCGGTCACGAACGGCACCGGGTTCACGTGCGTGTACAGGCCGAAGGCCAGCGCGGCCATGGCGTCGATGGTGGCCTTCTGCTCCATGTACTCGGGGGCGGTGGCCACGACCGGCAGGTCGCAGGTGTCCACGCCGAGGGCGTCGGCGATCGCGCCGACCAGCAGCAGGATGCGGCCGGTGTCGGTGCAGGTGCCGAAGCTCAGGACCGGCGGGATGCCCAGGAGCTCGCAGACGGCGGTGAGGCCGGGACCGGCGTACATTTTGGCCTCGGCCGTCTCAAGACCGGCGACCTGCAGGCCGGCGTTGCCGCAGCCCATGGCCAGTACGAGTACGTCGTTCTTGATGAGCTCCTTGGCGATGGCCACGGTGTGGCTGTCCTGGTCGCTGTCGCGCAGGGTGGTGCAGCTCACGAGGCCGCAGACGCCCTTGAGTGTGCCGTTCTGGATGACGTCGAGCAGCGGGTCGAGGCTGCCGCCGAGCGCGCCGAGGATGCTCTCGGTGCTGAAGCCGGCGACGGCGTCGCCGGTGCGGAGCTCCGGCGTGGCCTGGCCGAGCGCCTTGCGCTTGGGGTAGTTGGCGACGGCGAGGTCGATGAGCTGCCTCGCCTGGTCGCCGGCGTTGGCCGCGTCGAAGACGATCGGCGTCTCGGCGCCGTCGATGCCGACGAGGTCGCTGACGGGGACGAGCAGCGTGCCGTGGGCGGCGCAGGTGGCGCCGAGGGTCGGCACGACGCAGTTCATGTCGGCGGCGAAGACGTCGAGGCCGCCGGTCGCGACCGCGAGCTCCTCCGTCAGCCAGTTGCCGGTGAGGCCGACGAAGACGTCGTCGACCGCGAAGCGCTGGACGAGCTCCTGGCCGGTCTCGATGGAGCCGACGATGCGCAGGCCCTTGGCGCCGGCCGCCTTGGCCTTCTCCTGGGCGGCCGCCTCGTGAGCGGCGTCGATGAGCGCCGCTCCGATCATCGGCTCGTGGCCGTTGACGGCGATGTTGACGTAGGCGGGATCGATGATGCCGAGGTCGACCTTGATCGCATGCGGCGTCGGCGTGCCCCACAGTGCGTCCTGGGCAAGCTCGAGCGGGATCTGCGCGCCGTAGGCGGTGGCGATGCCGAGGCGCAGGCTTTTGAGGGCGAGGCTCACGTAATTGCCGTCCACGTTGGTGAGGCAGCTGGAGGTGGCGTACACGTTCTCGTGGAGCACGCCGCCCGGCATGATGCCGAGCTCCTTCCACTTCGCGACGCGCTTGGCCGGCGCCATCTTCTCGGCGAACGGCGACGGGCTCTGGTGGTCGCGGTTGAACTCGGCGTGGATCGCGTCGGCGACGCGCTTGGGCAGCGTGTCGCGCGGCTCGACGGCCTCGCCGACGACGCCGGCGAGCAGTTCGAGCTTGCTCCAGTCCTTGATCCCGTAGGTGCCGCCCGGGGTGGCCTGCGCGAGGGTCTTCATGACCTCCGCCGCGTGGTAGGTGTAGGTGGCGGTGCCCATCGTGTTCTGCAGCAGGAAGTTGCGCATCGCCATGCCGTCGGCGTCGATGCCGCAGACGCCGCGCGGCGCCTTCGCGGTGATGCGGCACGGGCCCTGCGAGCAGAGCGAGCAGCGGATGCCCTGTTCACAGAACGAGCAGCGCTTGCCCATATCGTCCATGCGGTCGAACGAGGTGCTCTCGCCGGCCTCCCTGGACTCCTTGAGCATCGTGTGTACGGACTCGTGGTAGCTGTCTGCCATGGATCCCTCCCGGGGATGGATTGGGACGTCAGGCGCCGGAGGCGCCGTCAGGGCTGGAGTGGGCCGAGGGTCAGCCGTGGATGAGCTGGGGCAGGCACTTGACGCAGACCCACGTGCTGTCGCCCTTGTAGCGGGCGGGGAAGAGGACTGCGTCGTCCTCGCTGCGGCCGCAGTTCATGCACTTCTGCTCGATCCGGACGCCGGCGGCCAGCTTCTCGGCCATCTTCTCGGCGGCGACGTCTTCGTCGAACTCGGGGGCGTCACGCTTCTCCACGGTGAGGGCTCCTTCCGGACACACGGCGAGGCAGAAGCCGGCGCCGTCGCACAGCTCCTCTTTCATGACCTTCGCCTTGCCGTCGACGATCTCGATCGCGCCTTCGGCGCACGGGGTGACGCAGAGGCCACACCCGGTACAGAGGTCTTCGTCGGTCTTCACGATGCTGCGGACTGCCATGCACTGCTCGCTTTCGCGCGGTTTTCACTCGTTCGGTAGTAATAAAGTACAGCGCGGCACCGGCTCCGCTCATTGACCTCGGTCAAGAACCGCGCGCACGTCCTGGGGCCGGACGAAGGCGTCGATGTCCTTGCCGTCCCGCCAGACACCGGTGAACGCGTACTGCGCGTAGGCGCCGCCGAGTGCGGACGGGACGCCGGTCCTGCGCAGGATCTCGAGCCAGCGGCGGAACAGGTCGGCCCCCGCCGGCCAGGTGGAGCGGGCGGACGACGGCTCTGCCCCGAAAGGAGAGCTCGAGGTCGCCGGCGGACGCGTACTGCGGTGTGGCCAGGGTGCTCATGCGGCGCTCCGGAGGCGGACCGCCGGGATCAGCTGCGAGGCTGCTTGACGCGCCGCGCCGTCTCTTCCACGCGGCGCATCCGGGTCTCCGGCCGCCCGGCTGAGAGGATCCAGTCGACGTACTCGCGCTGGTGCGAGGGCGGCAGGGCCGCGAAGGCCGCTGCCGCCTCGGGGTCGTCGTGCAGTTCGATCTGCAGGTCGTGGGGGACCGGGATCTCGTCTCGCGGAGTGATTCCGCCGTCGCTGCTCACCGGGCCCCCTTCTGTCGTCTGTCAGGCGGCGCGCCGCTCGGCGGCCTGGCCGGAGATCCTCTCCCGGATGTCGTGGACCGTGGCGTTCGCGCGCGAGGCGCTCTGCCCGGCGACGCGAGTGACGCTTCGCCGCGCCCGCGGCCAGCCGAGCGCCACCGCCGCGCCCATGCCGATGATGATCAAGCCGGTGCCGAAGAACAAGGTCCGCAGGTAGTGGCGCGGCCGGACATCGGCGCGCGCGTGCGCGCCGCCGCGCTGTGCGGAGGCGATCAAGTTGAAGATGTCCCGACGCAGGCGCCTGTCGGAGCGCAGATGCGTGGTGAGGGTGTTGGCGGCCCGGACGAAGTCGGTCACGTCACCGCGAAGTTCCTCGTCGGTGACGATGCGCCGCACCTTGGGCGCTGCGGTGGCCGCTACCCCGGTCACCTTTCCGATGGTCTGGATCCTGCTGCTGAGAGCCATGGTGAGCCACCGTCCTCTCTTGAGGTCGGGTTGCAGAATGATGCGTGGTCTACCTGGCGTGTTCCCGCTGCGTGCAGAGGTTGACCACGGCCCGTCTGCGGGCCTCCCGGCCTCAGCGCTTGCCGACAGTGTGGAACATCTCGGGCAGGCTGACCGAGGTGTAGCCGCGCGCTTTGAGGCCGTGCAGGATGATGGGGAGCGCGGCCGCGGTCGTCGAGCGTACGTGCAGGCCGATGATGGCGCCGGAGTGCACGTGCGAGAGCGTGTTGGCGGCGATAGTGCTCGCGGCGTAGCCGCGCCAGTCGCCGGGGTCGACGTCCCACATCACGACGTGGGCGAACCCGACCGAGCCGGCGGCGGCCACCGTCGAGGCGTTGTGGTCGCCGTAGGGCGGGCGGAACCAGCCGACCGGCGAGACGCGCGCCGCCGACCACCAGGGCGCCTCGCTCTGGACCAGCTCGCGCCGCACGCCGCTGTAGCCGAGCACCGTGCTCGGGGTGTGGGTCCAGGCGTGCGAGCCGATGCCGTGGCCCTCGCGCGCGGCGCGCGCCGCTACGCGCTGGTCGGCGCGCACGTAGGGACCGACGACGAAGAAGGTGGCGTGCATGTGGTATGACTTGAGCACGTCGAGCATGCGCGCCCACACGTAGGCGGGTCCGCCGTCGTCGAAGGTGAGGGCGACCCGCCCGCCCGCACCCTGACGTTGTACGTGACCGACGCGTGCGTGGGGTGGTAGTCACGTACGAGCAGAGGCTTGAGCGTCTCGCGCTTGCCGGCCCCGTCCATCAAGGTGAGCGTCACGCCGAACAGGCCGGGCACCCACGGCTTGCCGTTGCCGTACCGGTCCTTGATGTCGAGAGAGGTCGAGCCCGAGCCGACGTCGATGCCTTGGTCCTGTCGCGCGAGGTAACCGTACTGGTCGCGCACCTCGTAGGCGAGGTGAGCGCTGCCGGAGAAATCCGTCATCGAGAAGCTGACCCGGAAGGGCTGCACGCGGTGCAGCACATCCGGGCGCAGCCTGAGTTCGCGCACGGCCGGCGGCCGGGTGTCGATCTTGACGGTCACCGTCTGCGGCGTCTCGGTGCGGCCGTCGGCGTCCACCGACCAGAAGGTGAGGACGTGCTCGCCGTCGCCGGCGTGGTCGCGCGGTGCTTTGACCTCCACCTCTGTGGTCGCCTCGGCCGTGCCGTCGTCGACCTGGACGTAGGCGGCGGCGACCGTGGAGACCTCGCTGGTCGCTGTGAAGGTGACCATGACGGCCTGGTCGTGCCAGGCGTCGTCGGCGCCGTGGGTCACGGTGACAGGCGGCGGGCCGTCGATGCCGGCCGCCGGAGACGGCGAGACGGACGCGCTGCCGTCGGCGGGCGACGCGACCGCGACGGCGGTGAGTGAGAGCAGGGCGAGCAGCGCGCACGCTGCGACGACGAGAACCCGCGTGGTCTGCTCCTCCCACCCCTCTCGCATCCGGCGCCGCCCATGGCCGGCGCGCCGGACCGGCCCGTGCAGAGGATATTCCTCGGGCCGGTGCCGGTCACACCCGCGCGAGCCGCTCCTACTCCTGGGCGAGGCGGTGCAGTTGCTCGAAGCTGAGGATCTCGATGAGGTGGTGGTCGCCGCTCATGCGGATGACCTGGGCACGCTTGAAGCGGTCGAAGGTCCGGCTGAGCGTCTCCGGCACCGTGCCGAGCCGCGCCGCGATCTCCCGCTTGCTGACGGGGAGGCGGATCACGCGTGGGACGTCCGGCGGCGCGTCGCTGGCCGCCGGCGCCCCACGAGCCGTGACCGCCGGGTCCAGCTGCTCGTCGGCGCGCGCCAGCAGGTACCTGGCGAGGCGCGCGGGCACCGGCAGCAGGAGTTCCTCCACGCGCCGGTTGAGCAGGCCGAGCAGGTGCGCCATCGCTGCCAGCAGGTTGACGGCCAGCTGGGGCTCGGCCAGCAGCAGCGCGAGCGTCTGCTCCTTGTCGAAGCGGTAAAGCAGACACTCGGTGAGCGACTCGGTGCTCGACGGATACGTCTCGTGGAACAGTGCCGCCTCGGCGAACGTCTGGCCCGGCTCCACGTGGCGGATGGTCGCGGTGCGGCCGTCGCGCAGGAGCTTGAAGACCTTGAGGCGGCCCTCGGCGAGCAGGTAGAAGGCGTCGGCCTGGTCGTCCTGCAGGAAGAGCGTCTGCTGCGGCGCGAGCCGCCGCGGCTGGGCGACGGCGGAGAGACGCTCCAGCTGGTCGTCGTCGAGGTGCGTGAAGAGCTGCGCGCCGCGCAGGTCGGCGATGATGAGCTTGTCGGTCATGCGCCGAGTATATCCAGCAGGATGCGGTCCGTCGGATGCTCCGTCTCTGTCTACCTGTTCCTTGCCGGCCGCGGAGCCGGTGTTTGACGGCCCCTCCATGAGGGGGCTAGCATCCGCGGCGCTTGAGGGTGCCCGCGAGGGACTCGAGGGAAGCCGGTGCAAGACCGGCGCGGACCCGCCGCTGTGACCGGGGACGAAGGCTGCGAGAAGCCACTGCCGACACGTCGGCGGGAAGGGGCGCAGCCGGAGGACGATCCGGGAGCCAGAAGACCTGCCCCCAAGCGCGCTGACGACGCTCTGCGTGTGAACGGAGCGGCGCCGGCGTGTGCCGCGGCTCCGTATACGGGGGGCCCGGGCTCGACGAAGATGTCGGCCCGGGCTCAGTGGGTTAACGGGACCGGAAGGGCGGCGCGGATGAGCACGACACGGGTGGCGGAGCGGGCGGCGGCCGCGGGGCGGCCGCGCGCCCCGCGGAGCATGCCGCGGCTACGGCCGGTGGTCATCGCCGTGGCGGCGGTCGCGGTGCTGACGCCGGCGACCGAGATCGTCGTCCGCGCGGCGCGTGTCGCGCCGTTCGTGTTCCCGCCGCCGTCGGCCGTGCTGGATTGACCCCCCGGGACGGCAGCGATAGCCTTGCCGAGTATCTCCCAGCTGCAGGGAAGCCGGTACAAGGCCGGCGCTGCCCCGCAACTGTAGGCGCAGACGACCGCCGCATCGTGCCACTGCCCCGAGGGGCGGGAAGGCGCGGCCAGTAGGACGAAGCGCAAGCCAGGAGACCTGGGCCGGGAGATCACTGCTACAACGCCTCGAGGGAGAGCTGCGGTGGACACATCTCACGACCGGTCCGTTCAGGGTCGGCTCATCTTGGTCACAGGCGGCGCGCGCAGCGGCAAGAGCACGTACGCCGAGCGGCTCGCGGCACAGCTGGCCGAGCCGCAAGACGGCCGCGTTACCTACATCGCCACGTCACAGACCTACGACGAGGAGATGGAGCAGCGCGTGAGCGCACACCAGTCCTTGCGGCCGGAGACGTGGACGACGGTCGAGTGCCCGCTCGAGGTGTCGGCGGCCGTGCGTGCCGCCGCCGGCGGCTCCGCGCAGCCGCCCGTCGTCTTGCTCGACTGCGTCACTCTCTGGGTGACCAACCTGCTCTTCGAGGGTGGCGCCTTCGGCGGCAGCGAGCCCCCGGAGGACGGCTACAACTACGACAAGGACCTGCTGCCACCGGCTCAGGAGCGCGCCGCCGCGGCGCGCGTCACGGCCGCCGTCGACGGCCTCGTGGCGGCCGTCGCCGCCACCGGCGTCACCCTCGTCGCCGTCACCAACGAAGTGGGTCTTGGGGTCGTGCCCGAGTACCCGCTCGCCCGCCTGTATCGCGACCAGCTCGGCTGGGCCAACCAGCGCCTCGCCGGCGCCGCCAACGGCCTCTACCTGCTGGTCTCCGGCTACCCTCTTGACGTGAAAGCCCTGTCCGCCGGCCCGCTCACGGGCCTCGGCCATGCCCCAAAGGAGTCCCAGTGAGTGACCTGCTCGAACGCACCATCGCCGCCATCAGCCCCCTCGACGCCGACGCCATGCGCGCCGCCGAGGCGCGGCAGCTCCAGCTGACCAAGCCGCCCAAGGCGCTCGGCCGGCTCGAGACCCTCTCCATCCAGCTGGCGGGCATCCAGGGCAAGGAACAACCGGTCATCGAGGACAAGGCCATCGCCGTCATGGCCGCCGACCACGGCGTGGTCGCCGAGGGCGTCAGCGCGTTCCCGGCCGAGGTGACGCCGGCCATGGTCGTCAACATGGCGCACGGCGGCGCCGCCATCAACGTGATCGGCCGGCACGTCGGCGCCCGCGTCATCATCACCGACCTGGGCGTCAACGCCGACCTCAGCGACTCCGACATCCGCCACGACAAGATCCGCATGGGCACCGCCAACATGGCGCAGGGCCCGGCCATGACGCGCGACGAGGCCATCAGGGCCATCGAGAGCGGGATCCGGCTGGTCGAGGAGGAGCTCGAGAAGGGCCTCGACATCATCTGCACCGGCGAGGTGGGTATCGGCAACACCACCGCCGCATCGGCCGTGATCACAGTGCTGAGCGGCGAGGCGGCTGCGCGAGTCACCGGCCGCGGCACCGGCATCACGCAGGAGGCGCTGATCGGCAAGGTCACCACCATCGAGAAGGCCATCGCCGCGAACCAGCCCGACCGGCTGGACCCCGTCGACGTGCTCGCCAAGGTCGGCGGCCTCGACATCGCCGGCATGACCGGGGTGTTCCTCGGAGGCGCCGCGCACCGCGTCCCCGTGGTGATGGACGGCTTCATCAGCGCGGCCGCCGCGCTGGCCGCCGTGCGGCTCTGCCACGAGTGTGTGGACTACATCCTGCCCAGCCACGTGAGCATCGAGGTCGGGCACCAGGTTGTGCTCGAAGAGCTGGGCCTGGTGCCGCTGTTCGACCTGCAGATGCGCCTTGGCGAGGGGACCGGCGCGTCGCTCTCGATGAGCATCATCGAGGCCTCCGCGCGCATCCTCAGCGAGATGGCGACGTTCGAGAGCGCCGGAGTGGCCGGCGACCCGAGCGAGGCCGACTCCGACCTCACGCGGTAGTAGAGTCGGAGCGATGACGGACGCCGGCGAGACACAGAGCGAAGCGCAGGCCGCGGCCGGGCCGGACGTGTCCGCCGGGCCGCCGGACAGCGGCGAGGCCGCTGCGTCCGGCGCCAGCGTGCCCCCCGGACCGCCGCCGATGGCCAAGGTCACGACCGAGTCGGCGCCGCCCGGCTCCTGGAGCCGGCGTCTCACGCTCGCCGTCACCTTCCTCACCGGCATCCCGCTCAAGGTCGAGGGCGAGGTCAGCCCGTCCGACCTCTGGGGGAGCATGGGCTTGTACCCGCTCGTGGGGCTCGCCATGGGCTTCGCCGCGTGGGTGGTCTACGCTGGTCTCGACTCGTTCCTGCCGGGCCTGGTGGCGGCCACGCTGGTGGTCATCCTGCTCGAGTTGCTCACCCGAGGCCTGCACCTCGACGGCCTGATGGACACTGCCGACGGGATCCTCAGCGGCGCGCCGCGCGAGCGCGCTCTCGAGATCATGAAGGACCACAACGTCGGCGCCATGGGCGTGGCCGCCGCCGTGCTGCTGCTGGTGCTGAAGGTCGCGGCCCTGGGCGCGCTCGCGCGCGCCGACGCGGGCGCGCCCCTCATCGCCGGCCTGTGCGCTGCGCGCGCCTTGCCGGCGCTCGACGTCTACCACTGGCCCTATGCGCGCCTCGCCGGCACCGGCGAGGCGTTCACGCGCGAGCACACGCCACAGCCGTTGCAGCTGGCCGGCGGTCTGCTGCTCGCCGGCATCGTCGTCGCCGGCCTGGCCGGGCTCGTCACCGGGGCCGCCGGCTCCTGGTACGGCGGCATCGTCGTCGCCGCGGTCGGCACGGGCGTCGCGCTGGGCGTACAGGCTTACGTGGCCCGCAAGCTCGGCGGCCTCACCGGCGACGTCTACGGTATGGGCATCGAGCTCGCCGAGGCTGCGGCGCTGGTGGCGGGATGCGCCATCGTCGGCTTGGCGAGATAACGGCCGCAGAGACATGACAGAGGATCCCGCATGAAGCTCTATCTCGTCCGTCACGGACAGTCGACCGGCAACATCGGCGGAACGCTGATGGGGCAGAGCGACCACCGCCTCACGGCGCTCGGCGAGGACCAGGCGCGAGCGGCTGCGGAGCGGCTCGCGCCCTACGGTCCCATGCGCGTGTTCTCGAGCGACCTGCCGCGCGCGCGGATGACCGCGGAACACATCGTCGCCGAATGGCGCGACGTGGCGCCGGACGAGCCACGGATCGTCTTCGACAGGCGGCTGCGCGAGATCTCGCTGGGCGATTACGAGGGCCGGCCCTGGCAGGAGTTCGAGGCCGACGCTGAGCTCACCGCGTCCTTCGCCGCGGATCCCTACGGCACCGCGCTCCCCAACGGCGAGTCGCTGCGCGACCTTGACGCGCGCGTGCACGCCGCGGTCGTCGACATCCTGGAGCCCTTCGGGGTCGACGACAGCGGCAACCTCTGTGCGAGCGCGGTGAGCCGCGGTGATGCAAGCGCCTGCGAACGCAACGCGGAGACGGACACCCGGGCCGTAGAGCTCGAGGCCATGCGGGCCGGAGCGGCACAGGCCGCGGTGGACGCGGCGGCCACCAGCGAGACGGTCGCCGCGCTCGAGGGCGCCGCCGCAGCCGTGGCCGCCGACGACGCTGAGGAGCCGGACGGGGGTCTGCCGGAGACGATGGACGCGAGCGCCGTCGCCTCCGGCTTCCTGCCGCTCGAGGACGGCGGGAGCGCTTGCCTGGTGGCGCACGACGGCCCCATCCGCGCGCTCCTCAACCACTACCTCGGCGTGCCGCCGGAGAAGTGGTGGACCCTGTCCACCACCCACGGCGGCGTCTCGCTCATCGAGTTCGCCGGCGGCTGCGTGACCATCCGCTACGTCAACGCGACGGGTCACCTCGAAGGGCTCGAGGCCGACAAGTATGTCCCGTCGGACGAGTGACGCCGGCCCCGTGACTCTCCGCCGGCGCAGCTGACCGCGCACAGCGACCCCGACCGCCCGCCGCCGACCGCTCATGTTCTTCGTCCCCCACGACTGGCGTCTCGCCCTGGCCACGGTGCTGCTTGCCGGGCTCATCGACGTAACGCTGGGCGAGCCGCCCAGCGCCCTGCATCCGGTGGTGTGGATAGGCCGGCTGATCGGCGCGCTGGAGAGGCGCCGGCCACGCGGCCGGCCCGGCGCCGAGCTCGCCTACGGCGTCCTCATCGTGCTGGTGACGGCCGGGACGGCGTTCGCCGCCGGCCTCATCATCACGCTGCTTCTCGACCACGCGCCCTGGTGGCTCGCCCTGGTCGTGGGCGCCTGCGTCCTGAAGACCGTATTCTCGCTGCGCGGTCTGGTGCGCGCCGGCCGCGACGTCCAGCGTGCGCTGGCCGCGGACACCGCGGCGGCGCGCGCTTCGCTCAGGGCTCTCGTCAGCCGGTCTGCCGACCTGGACCCGCCGCTCATCGTCTCCGCGACCATCGAGTCGCTGGCCGAGAACCTCACCGACAGCGTGGTCTCGCCGCTGCTCTACTACGCGCTGTTCGGCCTGCCCGGGGCGCTGGCCTACCGGGCGATCAACACCATGGACGCCATGCTCGGCTATCGAGACGAGCGCGAGTACGTCGGCAAGGCCGCGGCGCGCAGTGACGACGCGGTCAACTGGCTGCCGACGCGCATGACCGGCCTGTTGCTGGTCGCCGTCTCCGCCGTCAAAGGCACCGCGGGACGCGCCTGGTGGGCGTTCACCACGCAGCACCAGCCGCAGTACGGACCCAACAAGACGCTGGCCATCGCCACGATGGCGGGGAGCCTCGGCGTGCAACTGCAGAAGCCCGGCGCCTACGCGCTGGGCGCGCCCGACCGCCCGCTGACGGCGGACGTCATCGACGACGCCGTCTGGCGCGTGTGGGTGGCCGGCGGCGCGGCCGTCGCGCTCGGCGCCGGCCTCGCCGCACTGCTCACTTGGGCGGTGTGAGGATGAGCGCGCCGGGCAGTGGGCCGAGCGCGCGCGTTGTGATGTTCCAAGGCACGGCCTCGCACGCCGGTAAGTCCGTGCTTGCCGCGGCGCTGTGCCGCGTCGCCGCGCGGCGCGGCCTCCGCGTCGCCCCGTTCAAGGCGCAGAACATGGCGCTGAACTCCTTCGTGGCCGAAGACGGCGAGGAGATGGGCCGCGCGCAGGCGTACCAGGCGCGCGCGGCGGGCCTCGAGCCACACGTGGACATGAACCCCGTCCTGCTCAAGCCGAGCTCTGGACTACCGTCACCTCCGCCTTCGAGCGCCTTCGGGCGGCGTACGACCTCGTCGTCATCGAGGGCGCGGGCAGTTCCGCAGAGGTCAACCTGCGCGACCACGACATCCTCAACATGCGCATGGCGCTGCACGCGCAGGCGCCCGTCCTCCTCGTCGGCGACATCGACCGCGGCGGCGTGTTCGCGAGCCTCCTCGGGCACGTCGAGCTGTTCACGCCGGAGGAACGAGTCCTGGTCGCCGGGTTCGTGATCAACAAGATGCGCGGCGACGCGAGCCAGATCGACTCTGGGATCGACCTCCTCAGGGAACGCACAGGGGTCCCGACGCTCGGCGTGGTGCCGTTCCTCGAAGGATGGACCGGCGACGAGGAGGCTCGGTCGGCCTCGACGACGGCCGGCGCCGGGCGAAGCCGCAAGCGCCGTTGCGCATCGCCGTGGCCCGCCTGCCCTACCTGAGCAACACGACGGACGTCGACGCGCTCGCCGCGGAGGCGGACGTCGATGTCCGCTTCGTGGCATATCCGGACGAGTGCCGCATCCTCGACCCCGCGCACGTCGAGTCGTCGAGCGACGTCGTCGACGGCCTCGGCCTGCTGGATGCAGAGACGACGTTCGTCGGCGCGAAGCTGACGGTCAGGGTTGCCGGCGAGGTCTTCGGCCCTGCCGTGGGCGGGCTTCTCGGCGGGCCGGGGACGCCGGTGCGCGGCTACGAGATCCACATGGGCCGCACCGTGCTCGGGCCCGGCGCCGCGCCGCTGCTGCGGCTGCGCGGCGCCTCAGAGGCCGAGCACTCGGACGGGGCCGTGCCCGCAGCCGTCTGCGGCACGTACGTGCATGGCCTGTTCGACCAGCCGGAGCTGCGCGCCGCGTTCCTGAATGGACTTCGCGCGGCGCGCGGCCTGCCTCTTCGTCCTCCGTCGGCGCCTCAGGCGGACGGCATCGACCGCCTCGCCGATCACGTCGAGATGCACCTCGATGCATCGGCGCTCGACGCCCTCATCGGGGCCTGAACTCCCCTCGCGTCGGCACCGCGATTCGAGCGCCGCGACTCCGGGCACCGTCCTCAGCGTCGGCACGCCGCACCGGCGGGCCGCGATCGCCGCCAACGAGGTGATGCACGTGTGCACGAACATCAGGACGCTGTACGACTTCGAGCCGCCTGCGACCGATGACGAGATCCGCGCAGCCGCGCTCCCGTATGTGAGGAAGATCAGCGGGTTCACGAACCCGTCGGCCGCGAACCGGGGGGCCATCGACAGCGCCGTCGACGAAGTGGCGCGCGTGTCGGCGACGCTCCTCGGCGCTCTGGTGACGACGGCCGCGCCGAAGGACCGGGAGGTCGAGGCTGCCCGGGCACACGCCCGTGCCGAGCGCAGGTTCGGCCCGGCGCGATGAAGATCCATCTTGTCGACGGCACCTACGAACTCTTCCGCAGTCACTTCGGCGCGCCGCCCCGCCAGGATGCCGCCGGCCGTGAGGTCGGCGCGACGGTCGGTCTGCTCCGCAGCTTGTGGCTTCTGCTCTCGACGCCGGGGGTGACGCACGTGGCTTGCGCCTTCGACCACGTCGTCGAGTCGTTCCGCAACGAGCTGTACGCCGGCTACAAGACGAGCGCCGGCGTCGACCCCGAGCTTCTGGCGCAGTTCGAGCTCGCCGAGGAGGCGGCACGGGCGCTCGGCATGGTCGTCTGGCCGATGGTGGAGTTCGAGGCGGACGACGCGATGGCCACGGCCGCCGTCCGCTTCCGCGACCTGCCTGCTGTGGACCAGGTCGTGCTCTGCTCCCCGGACAAGGACCTCGCACAGGCGGTGGTCGGCGACCGCGTCGTCGCCTGGGACCGCCGCCGGGACATCGTCCTGGACGCCGACGGCGTGGCCGGCAAGTTCGGCGTGCCGCCGGAGTCCATCCCCGACTGGCTGGCGCTGGTCGGCGACGCGGCTGACGGGTTCCCCGGCATTCCCGGCTGGGGAGCGAAGTCGGCCGCCTCCGTGCTGACCAGGTTCGGGCACCTCGACGCGATCCCGGACGACTCGGCCGCGCTCGGCCTGCCGGCGGCGCGGGCGGCCCGCCTCGTGGAGAGCCTTCGGGCCGGCCGCGACGACGCCACGCTGTTCCTGCGCCTCGCGACCCTGCGGCTCGACGTGCCGCTGGAGCAGGACGTCGCCGACCTCGAGTGGCGCGGCGTCACGCCCGGCTTCGCCGCGCTCTGCGGCGCACTTGGCGACGAGGGACTGGCGCGGCGCGTCGAGCGGGCCGCCCGGCTTCGCTGACGCCGGTCCGTTCGTCGCCCCTCGCCGTCGGGGACCATTCGGAGAGTACGCACCGACTACCAGATGGGAGGTCCTCATGCCCCCGCACGACGACGAACTGGTCGCCCGGGCGACCATCACGATCACCGCCTACCCGCAAGACGTCTGGGCCGCGCTGGTCGACCCGGACGCGATCAGGCAGTACATGTTCGGCACCACGGTCGAGAGCGAGTGGCGCTCGGGCAGCCCGATCGTCTGGAAGGGAGAGGGGCAGGGGCGCACCTATGAAGACAAAGGCGAGATCCTGCGGCTGCAGCCCGAGAAGTCACTCCAGTACAGCCACTTCAGCCCGCTGTCCGAGCTCCCCGACGAGTCCGGCAACTACCACACCGTGACCATCGACCTGTCGCCGGAGGCGACCGGGACGCGAGTGACCTTGACTCAGGACGGCAGCGCCACGGCAGATGCGCGCGACCACTCGGAGGAGAACTGGAACTTGATGCTCTCGGCACTCAAAGAGTACGTCGAGAGCCGGCAGGAGGCGGCGGTATGAAGCTGACGGTCACGACGTTCGTCAGCCTCGACGGCGTCTATCAGGCGCCGGGCGGCCCGGAAGAGGACTGCACCGGCGGGTTCGAGCTCGGCGGCTGGACGGTTCCCTACGTTGACGACGTCTTCGGCAGGAGCGTCTCCGGCTGGTTCGAGAAGGCGGACGCCTTCTTGCTCGGGAGGCGGACCTACGACATCTTCGCCGCCTACTGGCCCAAGGTGACCGATCCGGCGTACCTCATCGCGTCGCAGCTGAACGCCCTGCCCACGTACGTGGCCTCGCGGACCCTCGGGTCTGTGGACTGGGAAGGGGCGGAACTGCTCAAAGGTGATGTGTCGGAGGAGGTCGCCAAGCTCAAGGCTCAGCCGGGTCGCGAGCTCCAGGTGCATGGCAGCGGCGACCTGCTGCAGACACTGATGGCGCACGACCTCGTGGACGAGCACCGCCTGTTCATCTATCCGGTGGTACTCGGCAGCGGCCGCCGCCTGTTTCGCGAGGGTGCGCCGCCCCGGTCGCTCAAGCTCGTAGAGACGGCTGCCAGCAGCACCGGCGTCATGATGGCCACCCACGCGCGTGGCGGACCCGTCATCACCGGGAGCTTCTGAGTCGAGGAACGCCAACGCGCGCCGCCGCGCTTCGCCCCGCGTGCGACACACTTGCGCGGAGCCGGAGCGGCTACGAGTATGCCGTCATGGGCCGGGAGAGGGAAGAACGCCGCGCCGCCAAGGACGCCCGCAGGGCGGACAAGCGCGCGGCGAAGGCAGACAGGAAGCGTGCGACGGCGGAGGGCTTCCTGTCGCTGATAGTCGTGGACGAGGCTACTTCACCGCAGGCCCGCGGCTTCTCCACCTGCCCGTGCACCAAGGACTGCACGCTGCACGGCGACTGTCTTCCCTGCGTCGCCTATCACACCGGCCGGCGCAACGAGCGGCCGCGCTGCGAGCGACGAGCATGACCCGACCGACGGCGAACGAGGGGAGCGCCTCGTGAAGTACCTTGCCGAGGTCTTCGAGCGCAACCGAGCATGGGCCGCCGAGCGCCTCGCCGGCGACCCCGATGAGCGGCCTCGGGCCGGCGGGACCCGCTGCGAGGAAGTGGTTGACGTGAGCGTCGATGGTTGATAGCTTTTCTCAACAGTGTTGAGAACCGTTCTCAACCGGAGTCTGGGGAGCGCAGGAGTTGACCGACCCGAAGCCGACGCACGACATCGAGGCCGTCTTCCACGAGAAGGGCATCCCCTTCACGCGGCAGCGCCGGCTGATCTGGGAGTTCTTCGCCGGCTCGGACCGCGCGTCCACCGTCACCGGGACGGCCGACGCGCTGCGCGGCGAAGGAGTCGGCCAGGCCACTGTCTACCGGACGGTGCAGCTTCTCAGCGACCTCGGCCTGCTCGCGCACGTGCAGGACGGGCGGGGCGACATCTGCTTCATCGCCCCGCCCATCGGCCACAGCCACCCGCTCATCTGCGGCGTGTGCCGCCGCGTCGTCCGGTTCGACGGCGAGGGCGACCTCACGCAACTCGAGGCCAAGCTCGCCGATGAGGCCGGGTTCACCATCTACGGGCACCACCTCGAGGTGTACGGCATTTGTCCCTCCTGCCGCAAGGCCAGGGAGGTGGGCCATGGCGAGTGACGCGCCGCGGACCAGCGTTCCGTCCGCCAACGGCAGGTCCGAGGGCGCGTCGCTCGCCGATCAGTCCGGAGCCGCCCTGGACCCCATCTCCGGCGCCCGCATCTTCGTCTCCTGGAGCGGCGGCAAGGACGCCTATCTCGCCATGCAGCGCGCGGTGCGCCGCGGCGCGGAGCCGGCCGCCATCGTCTGCATGCTGCACGAGGACGGCCTCGTCAGCCGCGGCCACGGCCTGCCGCTCGCGCTGCTCGAGGAGCAGGCCGCCGCGCTGGGCGTCTCGCTCGTGACCCGCGCCACGACGTGGGACGGGTACGAGGCTACCTTCGTCTCGCTCCTCCACGAGTTGCGCGGGCAGGGCGTGCAGGCCGGCGTGTTCGGCGACATCGATCTGCAGGCGCACCGCGATTGGGTCGAGGGCGTCTGCGAGGTCTCGGGCCTGGGCTGTCACCTGCCGCTGTGGCAGGAGCCGCGGCGCGCGCTGCTCGGCGAGTTCCTCGCCGGAGGCTCGCGCGCCACCATCGTCGCCGTCGACTCGTCCAAGCTGCCCGCCGAGTTCCTCGGGCTCGAGCTGGACGATGACGTCATCTCCCGCCTCGAGGTCGCCGGCGCAGACGCCTGTGGCGAGGAGGGCGAGTACCACACCATGGTCACGCAGGCCTCGCTTTTCTCGCGTCCCGTGGCGCTCGCCTGGGACGGCACAGAGGAGCGCGACGGCCACTACATCCTGCGGTTCAAGCAAAGCCCCGGCGCGTCCGCGCCTGATCTCGCGGACGTCGTCCGCGCACGTCTCAGCAATCCGTGAAGGGAGTCACCACCGCCATGCCCGCCACCCGCTTCGGCCGCCTCACCGCGGCACTCCTCCTCGCCGCCGTCCTGGCGCTCGGCGTCCTCGCCCTGGCCGCCTGCGGCTCGAGCTCCGACGACACGACCGCCTCGAGCTCGCCGGCCGCCTCCGCGGCCGGCCCCATCACCGTCACCGACGACGCCGGCCACCAGGTCACGCTCGACAAGCCCGCCGCCCGCATCGCGAGCCTCGCTCCCGCCAACACCGAGATCGTCTATGCCATCGGCGCCGGCGACAAGCTCGTGGCCGGCACCACCTACGACGACTACCCCGAGGAGGCCAAGGCGCTCCCCAAGGTCGGCGACTTCAACAACCCGAACATCGAGAAGACGGCGTCGTACTCGCCGGACCTGGTGCTCGCCGCAGGCGGCATCCAGGACAAGCTGCGCACCAAGCTCGAGTCGCTGGGCATGAAGGTCTACGTGGTCGACCCCAAGACCTACGACGGGACCATCGCCAGCATCGAGAACGTCGGCAAGCTGGTCGGCGCCGAGGACGGGGCCATCCAGGTCGGCGACAAGATGACCGCCGCCCAGCAGACGGTCCAGGCGGCCGTCGGCGACCTGCCCAAGGCCACCACCTTCCTCGAGATCTACAGCAAGCCGCTCATGACCGCCGGCAAGGACACCTACATCAGCGACATGATCGGCATCGCCGGCGGCGAGAACATCGGCGACCAGGCCGGCACCGGGTTCCCCAACTTCAGCACCGAGGTGCTGGTCAAGGACGACCCGCAGGTCTACATTGCGGACTCCGGCTCCATGAGCAAGCCCGGCGACATCAAGCAGCGCGCCGGCTTCGCCGCCCTCACGGCCGTCAAGGACGGCCACGTGTACGTGATCGACGACAGCACCATCGCCCGGCCGGGTCCGCGCCTGGCCGACGGCCTGCTCTCGCTGGCCAGGTACATCCACCCGGAGGCTTCGATCTCCCAGTGAGCAAGCTCGCCCGCACAGGTGTGTGGCCGGGGATCCTCCTGGCCGCCGGCATCCTCGCGGTGTGCCTCGTGCTGGCGCTCGCCCTCGGCCCGGCCCCGCTCTCGGTGGGCCGCATCTGGAGCCTGCTGTTCGCGGGGCCGGTCAAGGGCGATCTCGACAACGCCATCTTCTGGCAGATCCGCATGCCGCGCGTGCTCACCGCGGCGCTCGTCGGCGCGGCGCTCGCCGTGGCCGGCGTGATCCTCCAGGACCTGTTCCTCAACCCGCTCACCGACCCGTACGTCACGGGCGTCTCGTCGGGGGCCGCGCTTGGTGCCACCATCGGCATCGTCCTGCACTTCAGCAACCTCTCGGCGACCACGGTGCTCGCCATCATCGGCGGCCTCGGCACACTGGTGCTGGTGTGGATGGCGGCGCGCCGGCGAGGACGCATAGACGTGTTCGTCCTCCTCCTCGCCGGCGTCACCATCTCGTACCTGGCCAGCGCCGCCGTCACCGTGCTCATGATCAAAGCCAACCAGGACATGACGCAGATCGTCTACTGGCTCATGGGCAGCTTCTCCGGGCGCGGCTGGCCGGACGTCACCATCGCGCTGATCACCATCCCCTTCATGGCGCTGCCGCTGTTCTTCACGCGCGAGATGGACATCATGCTGCAGGGAGAGAAGCGCGCCATGGAGCTCGGCGTCGAGGTCGAGCGCAACAAGCGCATGCTGCTGGTCACGGCGGGCGTGCTCACCGCGCTGGCCGTCTCGGTGAGCGGCATCATCGGGTTCGTCGGCCTCGTCGTGCCGCACATCGTGCGGCTGCTGGTCGGACCGGGACACCGCGGGTTGCTCCCGGTCTCCCTGCTGGCCGGCGCCAGCATGATGGTCGTCGCCGACCTGCTCAGCCGCACCGTCATCGCACCTAACGAGATCCCGGTCGGCGTGGTCACCACCTTCGTCGGCGCGCCGCTGTTCGTGTACCTGCTGCGCCGCGGGCGGCGCGTCTGATGGCGGCCGTGCCGCAGCCGCGCGCGGAAGCCGGCTCCGCCGGCTCCGCCGGGCCCACCGGCGCCCGCGAGGCCGCCGCTCCGCTCGTCGCCCTGCGCGACGTGGACTTCGCCTACGACGAGCGGCCGGTCCTACGCCGCATCAGCTTCGCGCTGCAGCCCGGCGACATCGTCGGCATCGTCGGGCCCAACGGCAGCGGCAAGTCCACGCTGGTGGACCTCATCGACGGCCTGCACCAGCCGGTCGCCGGCGAGGTGCTCGTCAAGGGCAAGCCGACGCGCGCATACAAGCGCAAGGAGATGGCGCGGGAGGTCGCGCTCGTGCCGCAGCACTTCGACCTGGACTTCGACCTCGCTGTGCGCGAGGTCGTCGAGATGGGTAGCTACTGCCTCGGCAAGGACCCCGCGGTCTGCGGCGACCCCGACCTCATGCTGGCGCGTCTCGGGGTCGCCGACCTGGCGAGCCGCCGGTTCTCGGAGCTCTCCGGCGGCGAGAAGCAGCTGGTGGTGCTCGCGCAGGCGCTGATGCAGCAGGCTCCGCTCCTGCTGCTCGACGAGCCGGCATCCGCGCTGGACGTCTCGCACCAGCTGCGCCTTTTCGACCTGCTCAAGGAGCTCAACGCCGACGGGCTGACCGTGCTCTGCATCCTGCATGACCTCAACCTGGCGCTGCACTACTTCGACAAGCTGCTGGTGCTCAGCGACGGGGAGGTCGCGGCGTTCGGGCCGTCCGACGACGTGCTGCGGCCCGAGGTGGTCGAGGCCGTGTACGGCGTGCGCGCGTATTTGCACCGGCACGCCGGCCGGACGTACCTGACGTTCTCACCGCGGCTGCGCGGCGAGCGCCGCGGCCGTGTGCACCTCGTCTGCGGCGGAGGCACCGGAGCGGGCCTGATGCGCGAGCTGGTGGACGCCGGGTACGAGGTCACCGCCGGCGTCCTCAACGCGCTCGACACCGACGAGGAGACTGGCCGCGAGCTCGGCCTGCACATGGCCGTGGAGGCGCCGTTCTCCGCCGTGGGCGACGAGGCGCACGCCGAGAACCTCGAGATGATGCGCGCCGCCGACCTCGTGGTCGTCTGCGCGGTGCCGGTGAGCCACGGCAACGCGCGCAACATCGAGGCGGCGCGCGAGGCGCTCGCCGCCGGCATCTCCGTGTGGGCGGACGAGGGCGTGCGCGCCAACGACTTCGTCGGCGCCGTGGACGGCCTCGCCGAGGCAGGCGCGCAGTTCTTCGCCGGCGAGGAGGCGCTGCTGGTGGCCGTCCGCGAACGTAGCGTCGCCGGCCGGGCTCCCGCGCCCGGCATCGCGACGGAACGAGTGGCGGCGGAGCCGGCGGAGCCGGCCGAACCGCCGCACGATCGGCCGCCGGGGGCGGCCACGTAGTGGAGACGGGGCGGGCGAGCTTCTTCCGGCCGCGCCCGCCCCGCCTCCCCATCGCCCGGGCGTACCCGCCAGTACGCGCCCGGGCCCCCCGGACGGCGGCCTCCCCGGCCGCGCCGTCCGGGACAGGCGAACGTGACCGCAAGCGCGCTCGCCGATTTGTCCGGGAGGGCGTCACAAGCGCCCTCTTTGACGCAGCAGTGAGGGCGTCCGCAAGCGCTCTCGCCAGAAGGCCGGGGCGGGTGTCGCCTCCCGGCGCCCGCCCCGGCCCACCGCCTGCTCCTGCTCTTCCTCCGCCTCCATCGCCAGCACCAGCCCCGAGGCGCCCGGCACGACATTGATGCCGGAAGCGGACGCGGCGGCGCCCGAGAGGATGCCGGTGATGATCACGCCGAAGACGGCGGCCAGCGTCTGCTCCATCGTGATGTCGCCATGCAGCCAGAGCGCAGCGGTGACGACCAGAGGGACTCCGGCGCGCTGGGGACGCTGAGAGTCAGCCGGCGCGCGGCGGATCCGGTGTCTGCATCGTTCATGGCTACCTGACTCCTGTGTTCGGCGTTTCGCCGAGCGTCCTACCCTCGCTGTCGTTCCCGTAGCGCCGTACGCGGACGGGGCGGGGGCGGCGATGAGCCCGCCCCCGCCCCGTCAGAGCCCGGGACGCTCTGTCAGCCGGCTCAGCGGTTGACTGTGCCTTCCCAGGTGCTCACGAACTTCTGCTTCTTGTCGGCCTCGGTGAACCACCGCGTGGTGACGACCTTGGTCTCGGTGAAGAACTGGAAGCCGTCCTTGCCGAACACGTGGTTGTCGCCGAAGAAGCTGTCCTTGTGGCCCGCGAACGGGAAGAAGCTCACCGGCACCGGGATACCCACGTTGATGCCGACCATGCCCGCGTGCGTGCGGCGGGCGAACTCGCGCGAGTAGTAGCCGCTCTCGGTGAAGATGCAGGAGCCGTTGGCGTAGGGGTTGTGGTTCATCAGCGTGATGCCCTGTTCGAAGTCATCGACGCGCTTGATGTAGAGGATGGGGCCGAACGACTCCTCGCGGCCGCAGACCATGTCCTCGGTCACGTGGTCGAAGATCGTCGGGCCGACGTAGTGGCCGCCCTGCAGCTCGGGCGGGAGCTGGTCGTTGACGTTGCGGCCGTCGAGGATGAGCTCCGCGCCCTCCTCCAGGCCCTTCTCGATCCAGCCGGTGACGAACTTCTTGTGCGCCTCGCTGACCACGGGACCGAGCTCGGTGCCGGGGAGGGTGGCGTCGCCCACGACGCGCTCCATGGCGAACTTCTTCATGTAGCCGATGAACTCGTCGGCGACGGAGTTCTCGACCACGCACACGGGGAGCGCCATACAGCGCATGCCGGCGCAGCCGAAGGTGGAGTTGATGATGCCGCGGGCGGCGCGCTCAAGGGAGGCGTCGGCGAGCACGAGGCCGTGGTTCTTGGCCTGCGTCTGCGCCTGGACGCGCTTGCCGTTGGCGGCCGCGATGCTGTACACGTGCTTGCCGACCGGCGTGCTGCCGACGAAGCTGACGCCGCGGACGGCCGGGTGCTTGAGCAGGACCTCGGCCTCTTCCTTCTCGGCCGTCACCATGTTGACGACGCCCTTGGGCAGCCCGGCCTCGTACAGCATGTCGAGCAGCAGGTGGCTGGTGAGCGGCACAGCAATACGCCCTGCACGCCTACAACGACGTATTGCTCGGAATGTTACGGCTTCCTGCTGGCGCACTTCGCCATTCGCGGCCTGATGCACGAGGCCGCCGTCACCGTCGACACCGATCCGGATCAGTTGTCGTTCGTCCATGCCGTCCGGGTCATTCGCCGCAACCTTCCGCGCGCCGTGTCTATTCCCCCCTCAGGCGATCCCCGCCTTTCATGAGGCGCTGCTCGCCGAACTCGCCGACCTGCGCGATCGCGTCGTGTCCAGTCGCGGGCGGCGCACGCCGCGCGGCGTCAAACGGAAGATGAGCAAGTTCCCGCTGCGGCCGCGTCGTCGCCGCCCAGCCCGCGTGTCTCAGGTGCGGATCCGCGTCCGGACACCTAAGTGAACAGTATTGGGGTTAAGTCGGGGTCGAGCCTCAAGGCATCGGCGCCAGGAATATAGCCGATGAGGATCGTGACGGCGGAGCAAGGGACTTCGTCGGGAGGGTCCGGAAAAGTGGGGACTTCGTCGGAGGCGAAAGTGGCGCGAGAGACGAGGGGACTTCGTTGCAGAAACGGCCAGCGTTCCTCGAACTTCGTCGGGTTCGTCGGACTTCGTCGGCACTTCGTAGACGAAGCGAAAGACCTGGACTTCGTCGGCTCGTTCGCCCCTATAGGGCGACGAAGCGACGAGGTCTATACGAGGTGGGAGGTCTAGATGGGCGACGTTTACCGGGACTTGAGGCGAGTGCCGCTGTCGGAGGCTTGGAGCGGCGGTCGCGTTATCACGATGAGCGTAGGTCAATGGGACGCTCTCCTATCTGCCGCATACGAACGGGGATGGACGCTACTTGAACTGGATGAACGGGAGCGGCCGGTCCGAGCCTACCGCCGCACCTGGTATCACGAGGACCATGATGCTCGATCACGTTAGAACGGACCACAGGGCGCTCGGGATTCTTAATCCTCGTCGCCCATCGAACACCGCCGGAGTTACTGGGCGAATCGTCACCACTCTACCCGAGGTCTACCCGTATGGCATCGTCCGCTGAAATCGAGACGCCCACGAACGGTAACGAGCCGCGCTGCACCAAGTGCGGTGCCGGTCCGCATCCAAAGCTACCCGGACGCTGCGCTGGCTCTCCATCGCACTTCATACGCGGCAATCGCGCCGCCGCTATCACCGGTCAACACGGCGCGAACTTCTGGCGCGAGCACAGTGCCGAGATCAACGCGATGGCGGACCAGTTCTCGCGTGAGGCTGGCTACTCGTCGCTGTCGGCCGCGCCACTCGGCTTCCAGATTGCCGCCGTCGCTCTCTCGCGCACCGCGAAGATAGGCGACCTCGCATACAAGCACATGCTGGAGGCAGGAGGACCGCTCAGCGAGAGCGGCAAGCCTCGTCGCGCCTACTCGATTTGGGCGGACAACAACCGCGACCTCGCACGTGATCTCAAAGGTGCAATGTCCGAGGTGCTCGCGGCTCGTCCACCGGGCAACGGAGTCGGCAACGAGCACTACGACTTCTACAACGCGATGTCGAGCGCCGAGATAGCAGCGGTGTGCGAGCAGTTCGCAGCGGAGCTTCGCGCACTGGGCCCGGCGGTGCCAGATCATGGCGCGCTGCGCGCCCTGCCCATCTTGGATACGCGTGTCGATCAACAGCCAGCTTTTAGCCGCAACGAGCCTCCCGCCTCGCCTCCCGAGCCTCCCGCCTCGGCCGTTCCTACGGTGGCAGGAGCCTCGCGTCCCGAGCCGCTAAGGGTAAGCCCAGCGCCGTTTCCCGGCTCCTCTCCCTCGCCGTCCCTCGCCTCGGACGGTAGCCGGAGGACGCGGACCGCGACCTGGGGCGGGCCACCCTCGGCGCCAACCGACAGCGCACCAACCATCTACGTCTACAACCGCCTCGTCCGCGAAGCAGACGTGCGCCAGTGCATGGAAGACAGTGGCGACCTCGCCAACTACGAGTCAGGACGTATCTCAAAGCGGCGCGCATTCGAGATCACTGCCGCGTGGATCAAAGGCCGGATGGAGTTTCCCCGATGACCAAGCTGAGCACGATGACCATGACGCTCTTCAAGTCCAAAGAGGACTACCGCCGTGCGGTGGCCGCTGCCTATGAGGAATTCTTTGATCTGGCGCGCTTCGTCCTCGCCCACAGCGCCGACACGCCACAGGCTGACGACATGGAGAAACACGCGACCATCGCGATTGCGTTCCAGTCGCCGGATTGCGACCCGGCGTGGCGGCGCTTGGCGACGTATACCTTGACTGCCCTCGACCCGCGTGCCGACCTGACCGCCGAGCAGGAGCGCATCCGCGACATCGCCCAAAGCATCTACGACATCGAGAAGGTGGTGAGCCGCCGACTCGGTATCCATCTCTACCCGAAGGACAGCGAGGACGCCTACCAGCGTGCCCTCGAAACACTGGCACCGTTCACCCATCAAGGAGAACCGCAATGAAGTATGAAATCCGCAGCCTGCAGACCGGCCAGATTCACTGCGCCGCAGACCGTCTCGACCGCCTCTGCCCGGCGTGCCGTGCGCGTGTGACGACTCCGACCGTCGCAGCGGCGCACGAGCAGCCGCCCGACCCACCGTCCCTCTCGGCCGCGTGCGGCGGCAAGGTGGTGGACTACCCGCCCACTTACATCTTCGGCCGTCCCGAGTCGCGGCCGTTGGTCGCCGCGTCAACCGGCGTGCCCGAGCCGCCGTCGCTTATCGATGCTTGCAAGGCGCAGAAGGAGACCAAGCGATGAAGAAGATCACGTCCAACGAATACCACGTGCTGCGCGGCCGGTATGCCCTCGCGATTGAGGCTGACCCGGTGGACGTGGCCGCGTTGCGGTTCATCGAGGAGCAGACCACGGAGGCGCGTGACCGCCTCGTCGCGCTGCGCGACCAGCGTGCCGCCTCCATCCTCGCGCCTGACCCGAACGTCCGTCGCACTCCCGAGGAGCGCGACCACTCCGACCACGCCCAGGACGACGTGCAAGTGCTGGAGCGTGGCCTCTGGGGGCAGGGCTACTGGGACTCGGCGCTGGAGGAGTTTGCCGACAGCGTCGGCCTGTCCGTCCTCGACCGCCTGATTGCCGACTGCCGCGAGGTGATCGAGCGCGAGGAGCAGCGGCCGACGATGACGTGGCCTGCGAAGTTCTGCTACGTCGGCAAACCCGGCGCGGCCATCCTCAACGGCAACGTCGTGCGCGTTGGCGAGGTGGTCGAACTGACGGAGGGGCAGGCAGAGGCATGGGCCGACCGCTTCGTGCCCGCCGAGCAGCCGGTGGAAACGTCGGCATCGAGTTAGCCGCAACGACCTCCGCATACGTTCCGTCTCGTTGCGGCGACCCGCAAGGGTGTCCATGGACTGGCGGAACGCACGACGCAGGGCAGCCGGGCATTGCCCTGACCGCAAGCTGCCGCCGGGGTCATACCTCCCTCGGCGGCGGCATTGCCCGACTAGGTTTTGAGAAATGGAGGGTAAGTCGGCGGGTGTTGGCGAGCCATCCGTAAACAAACGGCTACTCGGTCCCTCCGCTGTTGATCTGCCGAGTAGTTGACGCCGCTAACTGGGCCTTGGGGCCGTGTCCCAGAGTCAGCCGGAGTTGCCCTGTCGCGAGGGTGGCTCCGGCGACGGTCCCAACTTTTTGAAACTGGGAGCCGCCTGTCCCCAGCGTCAACCGTCCCGCTACCACTCCGTGGGCGGTAACAGGCACCTTTAATGGGAGAGTCGTTATGAGTTGCGTTGTC
>CAVOMB010000051.1:0-22200 GCA_963696935.1 uncultured Thermoleophilia bacterium
GTCGCAGATCCGCGTGAAGGTAGGTCAGTTCGTCGCGCAGAACCCCTGCATCACGCCTGTACTTGGCCAGATGCCGCTCGTTCACCAGGAGTGACTCGTCAAGTTCGTCAAGCACGGCCCACCCCGAACCACCTCTTGAACATGCCCGACTAGCGTTCGCCGGTCTGCAGAAGACCTTGGGTGCAGCCGCCGACTTCTGCAAACGACTGTACCACGAGGCCAAGAGCGGCCATACACGCCCCGCAGGACGCCTCTGACGCGGCGGCATCAGAGGTCCCGTGATGGCCGGTGCGCCGCTGTGACGGCGTATGCCGACGGATCTCGGCAGCATCATGTCGGCAGTCTTGCCGATTCGGAAGGAGTGCTGCCGAACGCCACAACACCAAAGCGCCCTGTGCAGCAGCAAAGTGGTGCCCCCGGCTGGAATCGAACCAGCGACACCAGGTTTAGGAAACCTGTGCTCTATCCACTGAGCTACGAGGGCATTGTGCCGATTTGCAGGGGTTTTACCTCTGCGACAACGGGACCAGAATACCAGAGTTGCGAAAAAGTTGCGAAATCTGCAGCAAACCTGCGTGGGATGGGAGCCTGGTCCAGCGCGGAGACTCGATCTACCGGGCTGATGAGGCCGGCGGGATCGGACTCCCGTCACTCCATTGCCACGCTATGGGCCAGACACATAGACCAGGGCGCGCGTGAACTCACCAGGCCTGACGACCACCGTGGTGGGCATCGGCCATGGGCCGTTCTTCGGCACCTTCGGCGTCAGCACGTAGGTGCCGGGGGGAAGGGCAATCGTGAACAGCCCGTCCGTTGATGGCTTCGTGCGCAGAATCGCGTTCGCGCCGGACTTGGCCTGCACCAGGATGGTTGCGGCATGGTAGGGCCGTCCCAACTCGGTCGTGCCGAAGCCGCCGGGCAGCGGCGACGGACTGCTGTCGACGTACGGCCCGCCGCCGAAGAGAAGGATGCCGCGAACGCCCGACGAGGGACTCGGCTCGGGACTGGGCTGCTTGCCGCCACAGCCGGCCAGGACCAGGAGCACTGCAAGCACCGCTATGGCCGCAAGAAGCTTGCTCCGGTACATCCCTGCCACCTCCGTCTTGACGGACGGTCCCTTCTCCGATTGGGCGCGCTGAGGCTGTCAAACGTTCACGGCTCGTCGTCTGACGATACATCCCGGTGGTCAGGCATTCGAGGCCCACATGGCCGCCACGGGACGTATGCGCGAGGACTCGCGGGCGCTGGCTACCGACGCCGGCTGGCGAGCGAGACGACGTTGTCCTCAAGCGGCTGGGCGTCCTCGAGGATCTTCTCCTCGGCGCTCTCGAGCGCGGCCCGCGTCACCTCATCGAGTCCGGCCACGGCTCTCGCCCGCGCGGCGGTGGTGAGGCGCACGTAGTGGCGCAGGGTCGTAGCCGGGTCTGAGTGCCCGAGCCACTCCTGCGCCTGCTTGACGCCGTAGGTCTCGTAGACCCAGGTGCCGAACGAGTCCCTGAGCCCGTGGATCGTGAGGTGCGGGTCGATCTTCTGGCGGGCGACCCAGTTCCACCACTGGCTCTTGAGGGTCGAGGGCGCCATCTGGCTGCCGTCCTTCTTGGGCACCACGCGCCCGGCCTCGTTCCACTGCGGACCCTGCGCCAGGCGGTACTCCTTCTGCGCCGTGAGCAGGACGCGCAGCTCGTCGCAGGCGGCGGCGGGCAGGGGCACGGTCCGCGCCTTGCCGTTCTTCGGCGGGTACTCGAGGAGCGTGCCGTCCTCGTCCTCCTCGATGGTGCGGGACACCGTGACGAAGCGGGCCTCGACCGCAAGACGGTGCGCAAGTACGCGGGTCTCCGCGGTGTCAGATAGCGCACTGCTGCCGCCCGGGACGGTCTACCATGCGGCGCTCGTCTACTCTGGAGTCGCCGGCAAGGACCGGCCGCGCCTGCGCGCGGACTGGCTCGCAGAGGCTCGCGAGACGGCGGCTGCGGCGGATGTGGTCTTCCTCGACCCCGACAACGGCCTCGAGGCAAGCACCGGCAGGTACGCCGCCAAAGGCCCGAAGTTCGTGTTCTACGACGACCTCCCGGCGCTGTCGCCGGACAAGACCCTCGTCGTCTACCAGCACGCCACCCGCACCGGCACCTTCGAGGAGCAGCTCGAGGCACGCATGGAGGACCTCGGCGATCGGCTGGGCTTGCCGCAGGAGAACCTCCTCGCCATGCGCTGGCGCCGCGTGAGCCCGAGAGCCTTCATCTTCGCACTGGCCGATCCGCATCGAGACCTGATCGTCGAGAGACTCAGGGCTATGCTGGCCGACCCCTGGGGCGCGCCCTTCGAGCTCGTGCCCGCGGGACTGCTCGCGCGCGTCTGAGATGACCATTCATGCCCGCGCAGCCTCCGCCAAATACAGCTCACCCGCGACGAGACGCACGGCGTTCGGCCAGCGCGCAGGATCCTTGACTCCAGCCCCATAACCGGCCCCGTCCATCCACATTTGCGGGAGATGCGGGACCTGCTCGGCGAACGTCGACACCAGCGCAGCCCCGGTCGGGGTGGTGAGCTCCATGGCCGGGCCATCCGAGTGGCACCTCCACCCAGTCAGGAGGCGCAGAGTCGCCGGGGCGGGGACCGGCAGGCGGCCATGTGCACACTCGACGGAGCCGGCGCCGACATTGATTGAGCCGACAAGGACGCAACCCACATCGAGATGGTCCAGCCCCGCGGTCACGCCGACGATGTCGGCGATGGCATCCATGGCCCCCACCTCATGGAAGTGCACCTCGCCCACCTCTACCCCGTGCACTGCCGCTTCCGCCTCTGCCAGCCGCGTGAAGACCCCAAGTGACTTCTCCTTGACGGGAGTAGCCAGCGAGCTGGAGGCGAGGATCTCGGCGATGTCGTGCAGCCCGCGGTAGCGATGGCCGTCGTCGTACTCCACGTCGACCTTCATGCAGGTGATGCCGGAGCGGACCACCTGTCTGGAAGCCAAGTGGAGGCGTCCCGCAGACAGGCAGTCCAGCGTCCCCTGGAGGAAGTCGAGCGGCACCCCGAGGTCGACCAACGCCCCAAGGAGCATGTCCCCGCTGACGCCACTAAAGGCGTTGATGTAGACGCACCTCACGGCTGCGCTCCCGATGCCGTGCGCAGCGTCGCCTTGCCGCATGGCTGGTCGTCCTGGCTGCCGGTTCGCTCCTCGGCGCGGGCGGCCATCAGGTTGATGACGTTCGCCGAGTACCCGGCTCCGAAGCCATTGTCTATGTTCACGACGGAGATCCCGGGGGCGCAGGAGTTGAGCATCGTGAGCAGGGCTGCAAGGCCACCGAAGCTGGCTCCATAGCCGACGCTCGTGGGCACAGCGAGCACCGGGCAGGCGACGAGGCCCGCGACGACCGTGGGGAGAGTCCCCTCCATGCCGGCTACGGCGACGATCACGTTGGCCTTGGACAGACGGTCCACCGCAGCGAGCAGCCGATGGATGCCGGCGACGCCCACGTCGTAGACGCGCTCGACGACACTCCCCGAGCACTCTGCGGTGAGCGCCGCCTCCTCGGCGACCGGGATGTCCGAGGTGCCGGCGGCGACCACGAACACGAGGCCGGCGCCGGGTCGCTCGACCGGATTGACGACCGCCAGCGAGGCGATCTTGTCGATTCGGACCGGCACGGTTTTCTCGAGTGCGTCGAGCGTCTCGCCCCGGACCCTGGTCGCGAGGATGTTCTCGTGCCCGAACGCGACCATGCGCTCGGCAATGGCGACCACCTGCTCCGTCGTCTTGCCGGCGCAGAAGATGGTCTCGCAGTGGCCGCGGCGAAGCGTACGGTGGTGGTCGATGGAGGCGAAACCGAGGTCCTCGTAAGGCAGGCGCGCGAGCTGGTCGGCCGCGGTCTCGAGTGGCACCCTGCCCTCACGCACCCCCGCCAGCAGGGCGACGAGCTGGTCCTTGTTCACGATGCACCTCCAGCATGTGATGCGTTCATGCTCCCGCTCTCGAATCCCGAGAGGTCCAGGCACACCAAGTCGAACTCGGCCTGCCCTAGTGCCTGGACGACCGCGGATCGGATCTTCGGCTCCACGGCGCGGGCAAACTCTTCCGGCTCAAGCTCGAGACGGCCGATCTTCCCGTGGTAACGAACCCTCACCTGGGTGAACCCAAGCGCTCGAATGGCTTGCTCCGCAGCATCGATACGCTCGAGCAGGCGAAGCTGGATCGGCGTACCGGCGGGAATCCTCGTTGCTAGGCACGCTGACGAGGGTGTCCCAGACGCCGAGCCCAAGCTCCTGTGAGAGCAGCCTTACGTCGGCCTTGGCGACCCCGGCCTCTCGAAGCGGGCTGAGGACTCCGAATTCGCGCACCGCGCGATGTCCGGGGCGGTTGGCGTCGTCGTCATCCGCGGTCGAACCCTCGATGACCACGGAGAACCCTTCGTCCTCCGCCGCCGAGCACAGGGCATTCAGGATCTCGCGCTTGCAGGCGTAGCAGCGCTCGGCCGTGTTGCAGGCGACCTCGGGCAAGCCCATCACCTTCACCGCGACTTCGCGATGCCGCACGCCGAGCGACGCCGCCACCTCGCGCGCCGACCGGACATCATCCTGCGCGACCGTTTCGGTCAGTGCGGTGAGGGCGACTACTCGATCTCCGACGGCGATCTGGCTCGCCCGGAGCAGCAGACTCGAGTCCACTCCACCGGAGAAGGCCACGACCAGTTTCTCGTGGGTCCGCAGCACCTTGAGGAGCCGCTGCCACCTGGCCCGGAGGGCGGGATCAGCCGCCCCGGCCGGCATGGCCGGGGCGGCTGGACGCAACACTGTCACAACATCACCGTGAGCTCGCCGAGGTCGGGATGCACGGCGATCTCGCTCTCGACCCTCGTGCGCAGGGTCGTGTGCGGCAGTCGGTGCCCGAGATGGGCGAGCTGCTCCACGATCCGGGCGACGTCGCGCTGCTCCATCTTCACGCGGCACACCTCGCCGCCCCGTCGCAGCACCTTGCAGAAGACCGTGAACTGCTCGCGGCGCCCGTCAACGACGAAGGTCACCTCACGGGTCTCCGGCGCGACGTCGAAATGCTCGTGCACGCTTTCGAGCCGGTGATAGCCCCAGGCCCCGAGCTCGGCGGCGAGGTAGGTCATGATCTCACCCTCGATGTCCGAGTCGAGGTCGAGCAGTAGGACGAAGCCGGGCCTGCCCTTCTTCGTCAGCGAGCTCAGGACCTGGTAGTTGCGCACGCCCATGTCCATGAGCCCCTTGAGCCCCTGACGGAGTTCCTCGCCGCTCCGGTCGTCGATCTGCACCAGAAGGAGTCGCTGCTCGCCCACGGTCATGTCTCGTCCGTCGCTTCCTCTCGCTCCCTCACGCCATAGCGTCGAGGGCCATGGTGGCGACCGTCTCGGCGCGCGGGCGCGTGCCGGGGATGCCGGCGGTGATAATGGCGCCCTTCTCAGCCGCCACGGCGGCCTCGGCCGGGGACATGACGCCCATCGCCGCGGCGACCGCCGCGGGAATCGTGACGTTGATGATGGTGTTGCCGGCGAGGTAGAGCTCGTCGAGTACGGCGGCGACCATCGGGATGCACCAGGCGATATCCTCGCGCTGGCCCTGGGCCACCTGCGGGATGATCTCGTGCACGACGCCCTCAAGCGTGAAGCTCTGTCCATCAACGCTCATCTCGACGTCGGCAAGACAGTCGAAGGCGAGGTAGCGCTCGACCATATGGCCCTCGCGACGGGCGCCACCGCAAATGCGGCTGACGTGGATCTTGATGTCCTTGCCGGCCATGCCGCTGAACATTGCGTTCGCGCGGGCCTCGACCACCCCCTGGCGCTCGACGTCGAGGTCCATGACGATGTCCTCGACCGACTTGCCGGCGGAGAGGCCCTCGTAGGCGGCGACGGCGCGCCGGTAGCAGGCCTGGATGCGCACCGGCTCAGTGGCCTTGATGAGCGTGTCGGTGACGAGTCCGCCGCGGATCTCCACGGCCTTGCGCGTGATGGTGTTGACGGCGCAGAGAGCCACTTCCGGATCGATGGAGGACGCCTGACGCCAGGCGACGATGTCGGCCGCGACGGCCTGCTGATCGCCGTTCTTGGCGATGAGGCCCTTGAGGGCGAGCACGGCGTCGGCGCAGATGTGGCCGAGCGGCGGGTTCAGCGGCCCGCCGGAGAAGCCGGCGATGCCCTCTTCGAAGATCGCGAGCAGCTCGTCGAACATCATCATGCCGATGACCGAGACGCCGCCCGAGTCCTTGAGGATCAAAGCGAGGTCCCCGATGAGCCGCCCCGTCTCGTACTCCTCGCCGCTGATGCGCACGTGCAGGGTCTCGGGAAGCCCGGCCGTCTTCGCCGCCTCACGGCCGGCGACGACGGCGCTCGAGACCGTGCCGTAGGGGCCGTACCTCGGGGGCATGTCGGCATCGGGGTGGATGATCTCGAGGATCGCCGCCGTACCGAAGAGCGCTGCCGTGGATGGATGCACGGGCATGCCGGCGCCGGCCATGGCGTCGAGCATTGCCTGCGTACCGATGCGCGCGCCGTTCTCGGCCATAGCGGGATAGATGATGTCCTCACCCAATGCGCTGTGGCCATACAGCGGACCGCCGCCGACGTTCTGGGGGATACTGCGGCCGCTGATCGGGCTCAGTGTGCCTTCCACCATCGCCTGGCTGATGGCGGCCACGGCCGGGAAACCGTGGATCTTGTTGTTCATCTTGGCGGTCGGCAGAGTCGCCACGCCGCTGCGCTCTACGCCTGCGAGCATCCTGGCAGTCGCCCCCAGCTTGCGGTTGCCGGCCGGGATGCCGACCTGGGCGGCGGCGCCCATGAGATAGAGGGTCGCGGCAGAGAGCATGGCGGCATTGCCGCCGTCGGCCCCGGCCGCACGCGCCGCGGCGATGCACTTCTCGAGGATGTCGTCGATGGGCTGACGACGCGCGTTCGCGTACTTCACCTCGACGGCGCGACCGCCGAGCACCTCGTCGGCGATGACGTTGGCGATCGCGAAGACGGCCATATTGAGCATGCCGTGGCCCGCCGTCAGCGCCTCGATGCGGTCGCTCGTCATCCAGTCGGGCCGGGCGCCGGCACTCATGGCGGCGGCATTGATGATGCGACAAGCCTTGTCGTCCATGGCTGTCTCCTCCTTGGCGAACCTGTTGCTTGACCCCTCAGGGTCGGTCGCAGCCGAATGCCTTCACCCAGCATCCGGCCCGTGTCCGATTGAAGCTAAGGCCAAGAGGAACGCGAAGGAATGGTGAATCAGCAGGCATACATGGAGTTTTCTCAGAGAAGCCCCCAGACACCTAACCAAAACCGCCGGTGCATATGGACTTATTGTGTGAATACTCCGTCAGCTGGTGCGGGCCAGAGGGCAACGCGCTACCATGCGAAGTGGCCAACAGGGGGGCGGACGTGGCACCTGACGAGCGCTACAACATCTACACGGACATCCCGAACCTGCCCGTCGCGAACTACGAACGGGTCAATCCTCGCTCCGGCATATCACGTTATGAGCTCGAGGCCACGGACGCCCAGTCCATGGAGTTCGAGACCCGTCCACTCGACGACTACTACAGCCGCTATCACGCCCACATGACCCGGCCGCATCGCCACTCGTTCTACCAGATCCTCTGGTTCCGCAACCCGGGCAGCCACTTCATCGACTTCATCGAGTACCGCTTCGACCGCGAGGCGATCTTCTTCATCGCCAAGGACCACATCCACTACTTCGAAGAGGCGCCACCGGAGGGCCAGCTGCTGCACTTCAACACCGCCTACCTCGGCGCCGCCTTGGCGGCCAAGGAGAGCGCCTTCCTCTTCCACCTCTTCGACAGCTTCCATCGCTCCCCCATGGTCCTTCCAGATGCCGAAGAACTCTCGGAGATGACCTCGCTCATGAAGGTGATTCGGGAGGAGTACGAGCGGCCACCGGCCAACGCCGGAAACGACGTGATCATGTGCCTGCTCAGCGCGCTGCTCATCCTCGGACACCGCTGCAAGTCGCGGTCAGAAGAGTCCCATCATGACGACGAAAAGCGGGGGGCGGGACTGTTCCTCGAGTTCAAGTGGAATCTGGAGCAGGACTACGCGACAGCCCACCATGTGTCGCACTACGCAGCTCTCCTGGGCGTGAGTCCGCAGACGCTCTCCGAGGCTTGTCGCAAGAGCACCGGCGTCTCCGCGAAGACCCTCATCTCAGAAAGGGTGATCCTCGAGGCGAAGCGCCTGCTCTGCTACTCCGACATGCCGGTCTCGGATATCGCCGCTCAGATCGGCTACGACGACCCGCTGTACTTCAGCCGCGCGTTCAAGCAGTCCGTTGGCTCATCGCCGCGGGCCTTTCGAGCAAGTCTCTCAGCCTGAGAACCGTGCGGAGCCCGACAACGGTGCAGCCCTCTCGGGCAGGTTGCTAAAAGGTTGCCAATTCTGCAGGGAACTGCAGGCTCGACCACGCACGGCGGGCGCCCTCATCGAGCAGGATTGGCCCGTTTTGGCCTCAAGAGCACCCAAATAGCACCCGAGAGTGCGGATTTAGGAAACCTGTGCTCTATCCACTGAGCTACGAGGGCATTGTGCCGATTTGCAGGGATTTCTCTCTGCAGCGGCTCGGCAAAGGTTACCACAAGTTCCTAATGAGTTGCTAAATCCGCAGGAAACGTGCGGCGAGGCGTTCATCCGGCCGCCTCGATGCGCTGCAGTATGTGCGCCTCGCTCGGGTGGTCGTCGATCCCCGCACCGAGGACCAGATAGCGCCGTCAGCCCATAGAGCCGGGCGGGATCTCCGTCTCCGGCTCGAGGTCCACACCGTCGATCTGCACCGTCGGCGAGCCGCGGAAGCCGCGCGCGACCCCCGTCGCTTCGTCCTCGATGACCACCTCGCCGACCTCGACGTCGTCGCGGGCTTCGGCGATCCGCGAGGCGACGGCAAGGGCGGCCGCGCCGCCGGCGCAGCCCGGGACGTGGAGCACCGTGATCGTGTGCGTCATCTGCTCTCCCTGGCGTGAAGTCGGCAAGGGTCCTCGTCTGAGAGGAGGATACCGCTCCGGGCGGCCCCCCCAAGCAGGGGGAGCCGGCGACGCCGGCCTACTGCCCTTCCGATGGTCAACCGCACACGCCCGTCGCTGTGTCGCAGAAGCCTTCGCCTCTGACGGCGCGGTAGAGACGGCCGGTCTCTGCCTGCACGCACTCCAGCAGCCCGGCCTCAGTCAGACGCTGTAGGGCTCCGTCGGCAGCGTCGTCGGCCACCTCGAAGACCTCCGCGACTTCGCGCGTGGCGGCGCTGCCGTACTTGTCCACGAAGCCGAGGACGATCTCGTCGTGGAACTCCGGGCGCTGCCGCGGGACGGGGCTGCCGGCGAGCAGGTCGATCAGCCCCGTGAACTGCTGGAACCCCCGGTAGCCGGAGAGGACCTGCTCGCGCTCGCCGACGCGGACGAGGAAGGCCGGGAAGCCCCGCACTCCGTACTCGCCGCAGACGGCGCGGTCCGCGGCGAAGGCGTCCACGGCGGGACCCGCGAAGTCACGGGTGAAGCGCTCCTTGTCGAGTCCCATCTCCGCGGCCAGGTCGGCGAGCACCTCGGGCTCGTGGATGGCCAGGCCCTCGATCGCCGCCGCCTCGCGAAGCCTGCGCAGATAGCGGTCGGCGAGCTCCGGGTCCTGCAGCTTCGCCGCCTCGTAGGCGACGTTGGCGGGATAGGTCGAGGGCATGGCGAGCACACGCTCGTAGTGGGCCATGTCCACCGGCATCCCGTGCCGATGCGAGGCCTCCACCCAGTGCGCGGCGATCTGCTGCTCCCACTGCTCCCCGCCGATGCGGTTCGCGGGGTCGGAGAAGGTGGTCCGGTCTTTGACGAGCCCGCCCATCACGAAGCGCAGGCTGATCCGGTCGCCGTAGGCCTCGAGGGCGTGGCGAAGCACGGGCTCCGACCCCCAGCACCAGGTGCAGTAGGGGTCGGTGAACTCTGTGATCTCGATCTGGGGCTCCACTGGGGGCCTCCTTCGAAGCGGGCGGTGGCACTCACGACGGAGCGTACCCTGCTTGCTCGCCGAGCAGGCCGAGCCAGGCGGCACCCGGTAGGACATTGGAGCCTCGCTACCGGCGCCGGCTTGTGAGCGAGACGACGTTGTCCTCAAGCGGCTGGGCGTCCTCGAGCGTCTTCTCCTCGGCGCGCTCCAGCGCCGCCCGCGTCACCTCGTCGAGCCCGGCCACGGCCTTGACCCGCGCCGCCGTAGTCAGCCGCACGTAATGACGGGGGGTGGTCGCGGGATCGCCGTGCCCCAGCCACTCCTGCGCCTGCTTCACGCCGTTCCTCGGCGGGTACTCGACGAGCGTCTCGTCCTCGTCCTCCTCGATGGTGCGGGAGACGCCGACGAAGCTCTTTATGCATGCTTGACGTTACTAACGTCTAACGTTACTATTCGCGCATGATCGTCTCGTTCAAGGACGGCGACACCGAGAAGCTGGCCGGCGGCCGGCGCGTGAAGCGGTTCGTGAACATCGAGGCGGTCGCGCGACGCAAGCTTCGCCAGCTCGAGGTCGCCGGTCGGCTCGACGACCTCCGCGTCCCGCCGGGCAACCGGCTCGAGCAGCTCAGGGGCGACCGTGCCGGCCAGCACAGCATCCGCATCAACGACCAGTACCGCGTCTGCTTCCGCTGGACGGCCGGCGGCGCCGAGGACGTTGAGATCGTGGACTATCACTAGGAGCGCGAAGGATGGACGAGAAGCTCAAGCCCGTGACGCCCGGCGAACTGCTGCTCGAGGAGTTCCTCCTGCCCATGGGCATCACCAGGTACCGCCTCGCCAAGGAGATCGGCGTGCCGGCGCAGCGCATCGGCGAGATCGTCGCCGGCCGCCGCGCGATCACCGCCGACACCGACCTGCGCCTGTGCCGCTTCTTCGGTCTCTCCAACGGCTACTGGCTGCGCGCCCAGGCGGCCTACGACACTGAGGTCGCCGAAGAGGCGCTGGCCGAGCAGCTCGCTCGAATCAAGCCATGGAGGGAGTCGGCAGGGTGAGGGCGGCGGGTCTGTCCAACAAGCGGATCAAGCCGACTCGCCACGGCGCCGCTGGCCTCACGAGAGGCCGGCGCGCTCGCAGCTTATCCGCAGTGCGTTGGACGAAGAGGGAATCGGCGGGCTGACGACGCCAGGGCCGGCGGCCAGGGGCACCACGGCCCGATCCCGCAAGTTGCTAACAAGTTGCCAGTTCTGCAGGGAACTGCAGGCTCGACCACACTCGGCCGGCGCCCTCATCGCGCAGGATTGACCCGTTTTGGCCTCAAATGGACCCGATTCGGCCCGCAGGCTGCGGATTCGGGAAACCTGTGCTCTATCCACTGAGCTACGAGGGCATTGTGCCGATTTGCAGGGGTTTTACCTCTGCGACAGCCGGACCAGAATACCAGAGTTGCGAAAAGGTTGCCAAATCTGCAGGAAGACTGCGGCGAGCCTGTCGCAACCGGCCCGAGAGCCAGGCGTCACGGCTCCGCCGGACGTGAGCGCGCCTCACATCTTGAGGCGGTCCCGAAGCCCGACGAGGTGCAAGTCGATGGTCGCCGGCGTCGGGAACGGCTTGGCGCTGGCCCCCGTCACTTCGACGTCGTGAGACCCGGCGTCGATGACCTCGAAGATCCAGCTGTACTCGGGCGCCTTGGTCCCCTCGGGGAGCGACCACAACCATCTCGTGAAGTCGCCGAGGATGATCGTCAGGTAGACGGGCCGCCCGGGATCGTTGATCCCCGCCGTCGAATTCCCCGTGGCCAGCGCCGCCTTCTCGGCGGTCGTCCGGGTCCACCAGGCCCAGGCGCTCGCGTCGCCGGCGTTGGTCGCCATGCCCTTCATCTGGTCGAAGAGCCAGACCGGCGGCTGCGGCACGTGGATGTCCCCAAAGACGCCCACCTGCGTGACGCCGTCGGCTTCGTAGACGGGGATAGCTCGCCTCTGCCTCGAGACGGGTGCCATCCAGCGCGCCTCTTCAAGGTTCTGGCTCGTGAAGAACGGCCCGTTGAGGTCGCTACTCCAGCAGTAGCCGTTCTCACCACGCTCGGCGACGACCGACTGCAGGTCGGCCTGGACGCCCGCTGCTTCGGGCTGGTCGCCGCCGTAGGTCTGACCGGCGGCGTTCGTCGGGTACGGCGTCGGGCTGGGCAACGGGCTGCCGTCGAGCGGCGTCACCTGGAGCACCTTCGGCGGCGGCCGATGGGAGGGCCCCACGAGCAGCCCGTCGAAGCCGCCGGCCAGGGCGACCCCGCCGAGGACGATGGCGACGGCGACGCCCGCGCCGAGGGCGAAGACGAGTCGGCGCGGCCTCGCACGCCGGCGCATGCCCGACGAGGCGAGCGTCTCCACCTGCTGCCTCAGCTCGCGCAGAGACCGCGTCTCGCCCAGCTGTCGTTCCCGATCCTCAGGGTCCATCACGTCACCTCATCCATCCAGCTGCGCAGCCAGCTGCTTGAGCCCGCGGCTCACGCGGGCGCGCGCCGTCTCCTCGCTGCAGCCGAGCTCGAGCGCCACTTCACGGTAGGGCCGGCCCTCGATCACGCGCAGGCGCAGGGCCTCGCGCTGGTCGGTGTGCAGGGCCTCGAAGGCCTGCTTGACCTCACGGCCGACGTGCTCGAAGTCGATGAGCGCCTCGATGCGCTCGACGTCGTCCGGGCCCACCTCGATGCGCTCCATGCCGAAGCGCCGCCGGGCCGCCTCCTCGACGCGCTGCCGCCGCCGATACCGGGCCAGCTTGCGGCCGGCGATCACGAACAGCCACGCCGACGCCGAGCCTTCGCCCCGGTCGCGGAAGCGATGCCGGGAGGCGAAGGCCTCCGCCACGGTCTCCGCCGTCAGGTCGACGGCGATCTGCGCGTCGAGGGTGCGGCGGACGAAGTAGCCGAGGAGGCCGGGGGCGGTGCGGTCGTAGAACGCGACGAACCACTCCGGCCGCCTGGTCGACGCGACCAGCAGTTCCTCGTCGCTACGGTCCGCCTGTTCCACATCTGCCCCCTCGCCGTCGCGCCTTCCCTAAGTTAATGCCGCGAGCGCCAAACCTGTGACAGGTCGCGGCTGCGCCGGCGCAAGAACGGGACGTGACTTGGGCGTCGGGGTAGTAGCGGAGGTCCGGACGTAGTGGACCTTCAGCCCAGCAAGCAGGGACCTGTGACATCCAACCCTTGCGGTGCGAGTCGGGCCTCCGGTGGTATCGTCGCAGTCAGGCAAGGTGGTGCTCGCAATGGCTACGCAGGGAATCACATCTGACCCCGACGTCATGATGGGCAAGCCCGTCGTCGAGGGCACACGCATCACGGTCGAGTCCATCCTCGATGAACTCGGCGCCGGCCAGACAATCGAGCAGCTCCTGGAGGCCCATCCTCGGCTGGTTGCGGTCCGACGGCCACCACGCCGTCTACGTTGCCGAACTCTCTCCGGGCATCACCGACGAGGCCGTGCTTGAGCTCGCCAACGCCGATGAGCGCATCCTCATGACCGCCGACAAGGATTTCGGCGAACTCGTGTTCCGCCTGCGTCGAGTCGCGTTCGGCATCCTTCTCGTGCGCTTGCCGGGGCTGCCCTCGACAGGCAAGGCGGATGCCGTCGCGCACGTGATCGGCGAGCACGGTGTCGAGATGCCCGGGGCGTTCACCGTTCTCTCCGCCGGACTTGTGCGAATCCGGCCGCCACAGTAGCGCATCGTCAGTGTCACCGACGCGCCCAACGTCAGTCGCAGCAAGCGCGGAGCGCAGCCCGGCGGGTCTTGCGTGGGACGTAGGGCACACACAAGGTCGGAGCCGTCGTGGCCTTTGACGAACTCGAACTGAAGCGCATCGAGCGCACGGTCGGCGAGCTCTGCCGCAAGTGCTCGCCGCCCGAGCACGCGGACGGACTGCGCACGGTGTACGAGGTCGAGGGCCACAGCGTCACGATGTACGAGGAGCGCCCGCCCTGGGACGGCGTCGGCGAGTGGACGCGCAGAGGCGTTGCCCGCTTCCGCTACCTGCGCTCGCGCGACGAGTGGCTGCTCTACTGGATGCGTCAGGACCTGCGCTGGCACCTGTACGATCCCGATGAGATGTCGGCCGACCTCCCCTCCCTGGTCGCAGTGGTCGAAGCCGACAAGTACGGAGCGTTCTTCGGGTGAGACCCGTGCTCTATCCACTGAGCTATGGGGGCAAAGTGCCGATTTGCAGGTGTTTTTACTCTGCGACAGCCGGACCAGAATACCGGAGTTGCGAAAAAGTTGCGAAATCTGCGGGAAACGTGCGGCGCGGCTCCGGTAGATGGGGTCCACATCAGCTCCGCCACCCCTGTCACAGATCCGGGACGCGGCTCCGGTACCGGGGCGACACTGGCTCCGGTAGCCGTGCTACACCTCAGCCTGCGGCAGCCAGCACCCAGTCTGCTCTCCGATGAACGTCAGGCCGCAGCACCCTGTCACATGATGGGAGCCGGCTGCACTTAAGCAACGAAGAGACAGGAGGGCGCAGCAGCGTGGACCCACAGTCGCGGAGCGACGAGCAACTCCTCGCGGCGTCCGCGACCGACCCCGCAGCGTTCGTCGCCCTCTACGACCGGCATGCGAAGCGCATCCTCGCGTTCTTCGTGCGCCAGACCTTTGAGGCGCAGGTGGCAGCCGATCTGACAGCCGAGACGTTCGCCCAGGCGTTCGCCAGCCGAGGGCGCTTCAGGAACCCCGGGCCGGGGAGCGCGGAGTCCTGGCTGCGCACCATCGCGCGGCGGCAGCTGAACCGCTACATCACAAGGCAGCGCGCCGAGCGCCGCTGGCGCGAGCGGCTCGGCATGGAGACGCTGGCGGTCTCGCCGGACGCACTCGAGCGCGCCGAGGAGCTCATCGACCTGGAACTCGTGCGGCGCGAAGTCGCGGCGGCGCTGGGCGGCCTGCGCAAGGACGAACGCGAGGCGCTCCTCCTGCGCGTCGTCCAGGGCAGGTCCTACGCGGACGCGGCCCGTGAGGCGGGCTGCAGCGAGCAGGCACTGCGCGCACGGGTCAGCCGCGGCCTGCGCCGCCTCGCTTCCCGCCTTGAAGGACCGGGAGAAGATTCGCATGGATGACTTCGGCGACTTCCTCCAGGGACTGCGCGGGCAGATCGAGCGCTGCGCGGCCGAGGCCGCCCCGGTGGACGGCAAGAAGGCCGCCGCAGTTCCGCGGCGCATGACGCGCATCGCCGCGCTGGCGGCGGTCGGCCTGGCCGCCGCCGCGCTCGTGCTCGCGCTCGTCGTCTGGTCGCCGGGCCGGGGTACCGCGCCGCCCGCCGCCCCCGTGGGCACGAGCGCGCTCATGCTCGCCCCTCCGCCGGCGTCGCTCGGCGCCTCATCGGCGCAGCTCCGCGCACGCGGGCTCATCCAGGGCGCCATGCCCGATCCCGGCTACCACCTGCTCGACGTCGCGGCGCACGCGGCGAACGACATCTGGGCCGTGGGCTTCCTGACCACGGTCACCTCGGGCGACGAGGCCACGAGCTCCGTGGTGCTGCACTGGGACGGCAGCGCATGGCGGCAGGTCCGCACGCCTGAAGTCGGAGCGGTGAGGTCGGTCACCGTCGACGCCGACGGCAACGCATGGGCCGCCGCCTGGGGCTCCGGTCCCACGGCCCGGCAGCACATGCTGCGCTGGGACGGCCGGACGTGGACTGATTACGTCCTGCCGGCCGGAGCCGGCCTGATGGAGGACCTGCTCGCAGTCGCCCCCGACGACGTCTGGGCGGTCGGCTCGAAGACCGATCCGATGGTCACGCGCGGCAAGTACTCCTGGAACCCGGAGCACGTGCGCCTCGCCCACTGGGACGGGACGTCGTGGGCGACCATAGCGGCGCCGGCAGGCGCTCGCCGCGGGTTCCTCCGGTCGGTCTCCGGCACAGGGCCGACCGACGTCTGGGTGGTCGGGCGCCGCGATCTGCCCGGCGGCGAAACAGCAGGCCCTCTTGCACTCCATTGGGACGGGACGTCGTGGACGCGCGTACCCGGCGTCCTCGGCGGCGCCCCGTGGCTCGTCACGGTCGCGGCCCTCGGCCCGACGGACGTATGGACGGGAGGCGAGAAGCTGCTCGAGCGGTGGGACGGCAGCGCGTGGCGCAGGGAGCCCCACGACTTCTCCGTCTACGGACAGCTCTCCGGCGCCTCACCGACGTGCATGTGGCTGGCGACCCAGAACCGTGGGGTCGTCGGTTGGGACGGGGTTGGCTGGCGCTCCTTCTCCCTGCGCGACATGGGCCTGAACAAGGCCGGCACGCGGGCGACCGTGGACGCGGTGACTGCGCTCTCGGCACAGGACGTCTGGGCGGTCGGGCAGATCCGGTACCGGAACAGCCAACCCGAGACTGAGAACTCGTGGGGGCCCGCCATGCCGCTCGTCGTCCACTGGGACGGCAGCATGTGGCGCACCGTCGTGGACTCGGTGTCGTCGCGCTAGCTGGTTTCGCACGCGAGCACGAGGAGGGCGTGATGAAGGACATCCCAAAGGCTCTGTCGGTCGTGAGGATCCTCCGGGCCACGCTACTGCTTCTCGGCCTCGTGGCCCTCGGTGCGGCGGCCGCCCTTCCCCTGAGCGGCTGCGGCGGCGAGGCCGAGGCCATAGGGGCGCCGTCCCCGACGGCGACGCCTGCGCCGGCCTGGCTGGTCAAGGAGGCCACGCAGCAGGCTGCCCAATGGGGCGACCCGCACCCGACGGCGGCGTACTGGGGCCTGCTCCGCGACCCCGAGCTCGGCCGGCTCACGAGCAGCGGTCCGGACGACCCCTCGCACGCTCTTTACGTGATCGTCTTGGTCGGCCACTACTCGAAGGCGTATGCGAACGCGCATCTCATCGACTCGTCCAGCCCGCTGCCGCCGATCAAATGGATCCTCACCGGCTACACCGAGGCCCACGCCGACGCCGGCCTGTTCGGCTTCGGAACTCACAACTTCGACGCCGCCCAGTATCCCAGCCTGCAGCCTCTGACCATCGAGTCCGCAGCCTCAGGCGTGCAGGGTGTCTCGATGATCGTCGGCGGACTCGCGTCTACACCTTGGCCGGAGCCTTGGACTGGTATCGCAGTGCATGAGGGTTCCCTTGGCGGTCCGCTGATCAGGCAGACAAGAGCGGATGGGCAAGGAGCCTTCACGGTCGACCTTCCGCCCGGTGCATACACGCTCATCCAGATCTCAGACGGGGCCGTACCCGCGACCGTCGCGGTCCCCGCCGGCGAGTACGTCGCCGTCGAGCTGACCATACAGGCGAGATAGGCGGCAGAGGTCACAGTACGCCCGCCCCACGGGCGAATCGAGCTGACTAGTGTTGTACGGCTGCAGAGCCTCTGAGACGACGTCGAGGCTCCGCCTGCGTTGGTGGAGAGTGCGTCCACAATCGGGTGGTGCCGCGGGGGAACCCGGTCGAAGCGATTGGACACCAGCTGGAGGAGACAATGGATGACCCCATTGTTGGGACCGGGCCAGGCATTGTCGCATCGCCCGCCGACACTAGACTGTTAGGATTGGCGGTTGAGAGGCCGCGCCAGCTTCTGGCCCAAGGGGGCGTCGTTCCTGATGAGTGACCCGAGGTCGAACGCGAACGTGACAGGACCCTCCCTCCCACGGCTGATGCAGGGCGTCGTCTGGCTGCGTCGCCACCACGACCGAGTGCTGGTTCTCGTCTTCCTCAGCATCGCGACGGCCTTCGTCCTCGACCTCCTCATCCCGGGCTACGCCATCGCCGGCTTCTACCTCGTCCCCCTGCTGCTCGCTGCCTTCGCGCTCGGCGAGCGACTCCTGGTCGCCGTCGTCGCGATCCTCTGCCTCGCCTTGACCATCCTCGCTCTGGTGATCCAGGGGCGCACCAACGTCCAGAACGTCCTGCTCATCGGGTTCGGCGCGGTGGCTGGGCTCGGCCTGATCGCCCTGGGCTACCTCTACAACCGCTACGATGCGCTCTACCAGGCGGAACGCGCCACGACCGGCAGGCTGGAGTCCCTCGCCGCACAGCTGAAGAAGCTGCAGGAGTTCTCGGTGCTGGACTCAGACCGGCCGCTCTCCGAGCTGCTCGACCACATCGTCCTGCAAGCGCAGCAGCTGCTCGAGGGTGACGGCGGCGTGCTCTTTAGGCACGACCCCGGTCGCGATCTCTTGATGCCGGAGGCCGCTATCGGCGTCTCACGCGACGTCGTCGCGGTCATGTCCTTGCCGATCGGCAAGGATCCGGCCACGCAGGTCGTCGAGGAGCGCCGGCCGGTCGCCACGACCGATCTCAGGGTCTCGTGGAGCAGCGCCGACGACCTGACGAATACGCCCGTCGACTGGATCCGTGACTACGGGGCGTGCGTCGCAGTTCCGCTCGCGGTCGCAGCGGACCTCTTCGGGGTGCTGGCCGTCTACTACCATGAGCCTCGGCCGTTCAGCGACGAGGACGTGCGCCTCGCGCAGTCGTTCGGCGACCAGGCGGCGCTGGCGATCGAGAACGCCAGGCTGCGCGAGCAGATGGAGCGCAGCGCCATAGCCGCCGAACGGTCGCGGCTGGCGCGCGACCTGCACGACTCGGTCACGCAGTCGCTGTTCGCGGCCAGTATCCAGGCGGAGGCGCTGCGCGGCAAGTGGCGGCCGGCGTCTGAGGACGCGCGGCGGAGTCTCGAGGACGTCGAGCGCCTCACCCGAGGCGCGCTCGCGGAGATGCGCACCCTGCTCCTGGAGATGCGTCCCGACGCACTGGCGCAGGCGCCGCTCCACGACCTGCTGCGGCATCTGCTCGACGCCACCCAGGCGCGGTCCGACATACCCGTGAAACGTGCCATCGCCGAGCTGCCGATAACGCCGCCGGACGTGACCATCGCCTTCTACCGCATCGCGCAGGAGGCGATCAACAACGTGGTGCGCCATTCGAAGGCGAGCAGCGCCTGGGTGACATTGGAAAGCCGCGACGGGGTCGTGACGCTGGTCGTGGGCGACGACGGAAGAGGATTCGACGCGCAGCAGGTGGGACCCCAGCAGCTCGGACTGCGGATCATGCAGGAACGAGCTGAAGCGGTGGGCGCGACGCTCAACATCGTGAGCGCGAGTCGCCGTGGTACGGTCGTCACAGCCCTGTGGCCCACGGCGGAAGGGATGGAGAACTGAGCAGGGAGGCCCCTGAAGCACCGAAGCGCATCAAGGTCGTCATCGCGGACGATCACGCCCTCTTGCGCAGGGGGTTGGAGACGGTCCTGCTGCTGTTTGACGATATCGAGCTCGTGGCGCAGGCGGAGGATGGCGCGGAGGCCGTCGCCGCGTGCGAGCAGACCAAACCGGACGTCGTTCTCATGGACCTCGTCATGCCCGGTTTGGACGGCGCCGCGGCCACCCGCGAGATCCTGCGGCGCCGCCCCACCACGAGGGTCCTTGCGCTCACCAGCTTCTCAGACGAAGCGCTGATCGAGAGCGCCTTGAACGCGGGCGCCATCGGCTACCTCATGAAGGACATCTCGGGGGCCCAACTCGCGGCGGCCATCAGGAGGGCGAGCGCGGGCAAGCCGACGCTCGCCCCGGAGGCGGCGGAAGTGGTGATGCACCGGGTGGAAGCTCCCGGACTTCAGGGCCAGGACCTGACCGCACGGGAGCGCCAGGTGCTGGCCTTGTTGGCAGACGGGCTCACCAACGCCGAGATCGCCGAACGCCTCGTCGTCAGTCTCTCCACCGTCAAGGGCCACGTCAGCAGCATCATCTCCAAGCTCGGAGCCTCCAGTCGCACGGAAGCGGCCACCATCGCCGTGCGGCATCGCCTGGTCTGAAGCCGTCGTCCCGGCCATCTGACCGGTCCAAAGACAGTCTTTCTGACCGCCTCCAAGACGGGCTCTCTGCCTCGTGTCGCTGCCGTCGCCTCCTGCTTGAATGGGGGTGGCCCCAAAGACGGGCCGATGGCGGGCAGGGAGGAGATCATGACGCCAGACACGCAAGAGTTCGTAGGGCTCGAGGCCTACTCACGCGATGGCGAGAAGATCGGCAAGGTCAAGGACGTGATCTCCGATCCAGAGTCGGACACGGAGGACTGCCTCGTCATCAAGTACGGGGTGTTCCGAGACCTGGTCGTCCCCGCCGATGTGGTCCAGAAGCAGGGAGAACGCATCACGGTCCCCTTCACTTACTCGTTTCTCGATATCGCGCCTCGCGTTGGGACGAACGGGAAGCTGTCGGGCACGGAGAGGAATCAGCTGGAGCACTTCTTCCGTCCCCGCAGCGCGTAGGAAAGGCCTTCTGGTTCCGCAGACCCGACAGAGCCGGCCCGTCCGGGGACTCGTCGTGAAAGGAGGAAGCCATGCTTCGCGTCACCTGTGCCGACATCGGCATCGCTGGCTGTGACTTCGTCGCCGAGGGCAGGAAGGTCCACAAGGTCGAGAATGCGATGCTCGAGCACCTGCGTGAGGAGCACCCTTCCGTGGTCGCCGGGTTGACCGACGTGCAGCGCAAGGAGCTTGAGACGCGCATCAAGTCGGACATGCACGGCCTCGAGCCAGGCGCCCAGCCCCATGAGGTCGACAAGCACACCATGCTGCGCATCTCCTGCGCAGCCTTCGGCACGACAGGCTGCGAGTTTGTGGCGCAGGACCGTAAGGTGCGCAAGGTCGAGAACAGGTTCTTCGATCACCTTCGCGACCAGCACCCGGAGATCATCGCCGGTCTTGCCGACGGCAGCTACCAGGAGCTCGAGCACCGCGTCAAGGAGGCCATCGAGCACGAGTGAGTCTGCCCTGTCCCTGGCATGCCCCGTCCAGCGCATTGGCGCCATGGATGAGGCCGCGCGCGAGGCCTCGCGCATCACTCGCAGGCGGGCCGCGCGGGATCCCCGAGCCAAGGAGGTTGATCATGAAGCTGAGACTTTCCGGGGCCGTGCGACTTGTCCTCGCAGCTTTCCTGCCCACGCTCGTGTCCCTGCTGGGCTTCGGCGTGCCGATTCCCCGTACACCGAGCATGGGCCAGAGCAGAAGCGCAAAGCCGCCTAGGCAGATGAGGGCAGAGGTGACGAACCCTGTGGTCAGCTGGACGATGAGCCTGCGGCCCGTCGATGCAGTCCGTCAACATGGCGCCTTTCGGATCACCCGCCGGATGGTGTGCGGCTGTGCGGTCGTGGAGGTGGCAGGCAGACTTGATCTCCGCAGCAGCTTCACCCTGAGGGAGAGTCTCATCTCCATCATGAACTCGGGTTCCCTGCCTATGCTCGTCGACCTCACCGACGTCAACTTCATCGATTCCACAGGGCTCGGTGTCCTTGCTGTTCTGGCTCGTCATCCGAAACTCGACTTGGCGGACCTGGCGATCGTCTGCCCCGAGGGCAGGGTGCGCACGACGCTCAGGATCGCCGGGCTCGACCAAGTCATCTCGGTCTATCCGACGCAAGGCCAAGCGCTCCGTGATGAGGTCGCCGCATGATCAGGGCGGGGGTCATCGCGATCCAACTGCCTGGAAGGAGGCTGACATGAAGGAATTGGCTGCGACAGAGGTGACATCGGCATCAGCGAGTGAACTGAGGCGAGTGGTGACCGAACTGGGACCGCTGCCGGCGCCATCGCTGACTCTTCGCTGGCGGGGAAGAGCCTCGGTGCGAGTCATGGATAGCACGAGCACTGTTGAGATCGCGCCCGTTGCGGACGGATGGACGGAGCTGACGTGCCGCTATCGCTTTCGCGGCCCCTTCTCCCGACTCATCACGAGAGATGCCTATGAGCGGCTGAGGGGGAACCTGCAGTACATCGCTTCGGTCATATGCCACCGTGCCGAGAAGCTCTCCGGGTCGAGGTGCGACGGCCGGCCTCCTCCTTTGAGGAAGGCCAGTGGATCGGCCGATCATTCTGCCCGGGGGAGTGCGGCCACCAGCCGTGCGGCCTTCGAACGCTTGGCGACGCCCGCCAACGTCAGCTCAAGTAGCTCGCGATCAGCGGGTGCGACCTGAGGACGGTGTGCCTGCAGAGACTGTCACTGATGCGCTGACCGGCCTTCAGGCTGGGTTCAGGTCCTCGTCGGCCAACTCTACCTGCTGGCGTCCGCAGAAGGGGTGGCGCTCGACGTCGAGGCGGTCCCAGGGGACTTCTCCTGTCTCAGCGTGTTTGAACGCGAGGACGGAGTGCTCCTTCACACCAACCACCTGCTGCACACGCGATCGGCGGTGACCGACGTCTCGTTGTGGGCGACGCCCGACAGCGCCGTGAGACTGCAGCGGGCCCGCGTCATAGTGCGCGAGAGCGGCCGTTCTCGCACAGCACTGACGGGATGCTCTCCGACCA
>CAVOMB010000052.1:0-38368 GCA_963696935.1 uncultured Thermoleophilia bacterium
AAGGCCCCCGCCAAGGCGGCCCCCAGCGACTCCTCGAGCTTGGCCACTGCCTCCTCCTGGAGGCCGGGCAGGAGGTGGCTGTAGGTGTCGAGAGTGATGCCGATCGAGGCATGACCGAGGCGCTCGCTGACGATCTTGGCGTGCACGCCCTTGGCGAGCAGCTGCGAGGCGTGCGTGTGACGCAGGTCGTGAAAACGGATGCGCAGCTCATCCGGCAGCTTGTTCTTGAAGGCGCGCCATGTGCGCTCGAAGTTGGACGGGAACCAGGGGCGCCCGTCGGGTCCGGCGAAGACGAGGTCGGCCTCGTTCCGGTAGCCGGCGCCGACGAGCAGGCGCTGCTTGTCCTGCTCGACCTTGTGGCGGCGCAGGGCGTCCATCGTGAGGCCCGGCAGCGGCAGGCGGCGGCGACCCTTGGCCGTCTTCGGGGTCTTGAAGCGCAGGCCCTGCCCGGTCTCCTCGAGGGCCTGCTCGACGCGCAGTGCGCCGGCCTCGAAATCGATGTCACTCCAGCGCAGGGCGAGCAGTTCGCCGCGGCGTAGGCCGCTGGTGACGGCGACGAGGATGGGCAAGTGGAGTCGAGTGCCGCGGGCAGCCCGCAGCATGTCGGCGGTCTGCTCCTCGCTGAGTACGCGGATGAGCTTCTTCTGCCCCGCGAAGCGCGGCACCTCGACGGCGTCGGCCGGGTTCACGGCGATGTACTGCAGGCGCACGGCGTCGCGCAGCGCCCGGTGCAGGACGAAGTGATGCTTGCGCAGGGTGGCGCGCGCCCAGCGCGGCTTGCCGTCAGGCCCCGGCTTCATCCAGTCCGAGTACAGCCGCTGGATGTGCAGCGGGCGCAGGTCGGCAAGGCGCATGCCGCCGAGCTCGGGGATGAGGTGCTTCTCGATCGCGATGCGGTAGCGCTCGACGGTCTTGCCTGACAGGTTGGGGGCCGCGCCCTCGAGCCACTCACGCAGGTAGTCGGCGAGCAGCACCTTGCGCGGCACGATGTAGGTCCCGCCCTGCAGCTCGGCCAGGATGGCGTTCAGGGCCTCCTGGGCCTCTTTCTTGGTGCGGTAGCCACCCTTCGACTTCTGGCGGCGCTTACCCTCGGCGTTGCGGCCGAGCTCGACGACGTAGGAGTAGGCGCCGGATGCGCGCTTGCTGACGCAGCCCCTCACGGCAGTGTCCCGTTCGTCTCTGCTACTTGACTAGTGGTCATGCGGAAAATTGAACCATGTCGATATATCGGTACACAATTTCACGCGGCCGGTCCACGCTGTCCGCGGTGGCAACGTCCCGGACGCGGGATGGCGGCTTGCGTCTCCGCCCATGCCGCAGTCCGACGGAACGGGGGGCGCGGGTAGTACGGGCATCCCGAGAGCCCGCGCCCCGCCGTCCTGTCTGTGGTTGAAGAAGTCGCACGTCGCTTAGAAGAGAGGCTCGTCGATACCCGCGACCCCCGCACCCCCCGCCGCGACGGCGGACTGGACGCGCCAGCGAGCGAGCTTCTTGCTGCGGTCACCAGCCGCCCGCTCCAGGCGCACATTGTCAGCCCCGAAGCGCTGGCCGATGCGCGTCGTGAGCACCTTGCTGAGGCGGACGGTGGTCCCCGCCGGCGAGCCGTCGAAGGCCAGGCTGACGTCGTCAGGGATCGTCGCTTTCAGGGCCGGCGCGTCTTGGAGGGCTTCGCGCAGCTGCGCGGTCGTCACGGGCTCGCTGAACGTTTCGCGCCATACGGCCAGGAACGCTTCCCATTGGTCGGCCTCAGAGTCGACCTCCTCGTACATCCGGTCGAGGTTGCCAAGGAAGCCGTCGATGCCCGCGTACTGCAGGATGCCGCCAGTGACGCGGGTCCATTCTTCGAAGGTGCCGAGCGTCCCGACATCGCCGGGCGGCTGCCCAGCCGCCCACCACGCTCGGCACAGGGTCAGCAGGGCATGCAGCAGCTCGCCACGGTGAGCGGTCACCCACGCCGCGAGGCTCGGGTGACGGAACTCGCCGCGGAGCCAGGGCCTGGCGGTCTTGGCATCGAGGCGGACCCAGAAGCAGCGCCGCGGCAGGTCACCGCGCACCTGGATATTGTTTCCGGTGGCGACCCACATGGCGCGCTGCGGCAGCTCGAGCATCTCGCTACGACCCAGGAGCCGGTCTTTCCAGCTGGTGGCGGTGATGGCGGCCGCAAGGCTCTCAGAGCGCAGCTGCCCGACGATGTTGTCGATGAAGACGAACTCTGCCCCCGCGAGCAGCATCGCCGTGATGCGTTTGCGCATCTCGTCCTCGGAGCCCGGCGCCGTGGTCATCGCCGCTGGGTGGCCAGTGGCAAGCAAGGCAAGGACCTCACACAGTAGGCTCTTGCCGGTCCCGAAGCTGGTGGCGTCGATCAGGGCCAGCGGCACCGGACCATCGATTCCAGGCCGCAAGAGCGGCTCGAGCAGCAGCGCGATCATGTTGGCGCGAGAAGCATCGCCGTCGAACGGGAAGTCGGCGAGCAGGTCGTCGATCTGCCGCACGGCCTCCGCAAGCTCGTCTGCATCCGGCTCGGGAGAGACCGCCCTCATGACGAGCCTGCTCTGGGCCACGTAGACCAGGCGCGTCGGGGCGTCGTAGCCCGGCGCCTCCACGATGCCGCCGTCAGGGCGCACGACTGGGCACTGGGTGAGGCCCACCAGGGGCGGATAGGGCCAGTCGCCGCGGACCAGTACGTCGCGAAGCACCGTATGCGGCGCGTTGGCGGCGCGTCCCTGGCCTTGCCTGCCGATCGTCACAAAGTCGACGGCCCGATTGGCGATGCCGAGCAGACGTGATTCGTCGAGCAGTTCGATGAACGGCTGACCATTCTCATCCTCACGGATGCGGACCAGCTGACCGCCGCGCACAAGCAGCCGCGGGGGGTCGTTGGTCTCATGGAGGACGCGCACGATGTCGTCGCTGACAGACCGCATCTGACGGTCGGTGACGGCGATCTCCGGCAGGCGCACTTCGGGAACCGCGCGGGGCGCGCTCGGCGCCTTGCCCAACCAGCCGCATGCGCGATTCGTCACACCCTTCCCGAGCAGCTCCCCGACCCTGGTCCAAGCCTGGACCGGCTTGCCCGCGGCAAGACGGTCGGCCGTGCTGCTGAAGTCGGCCATGCGGCCCTCCGCCTCCTCGTCGCCAGCAGCCTCGAGAACCGCGCGGAACATCTGCTCCGCGTCGTTACGCGCCAAGGTCGTGAGCAGTCCGCCGGCGAGGGCGAGGCTGGCGTCGTGTCGCGCGCCCAGCGCGGGCCAAGCGCGGGCGAGAACCGTTGCCGCGGCCACCATCGCCGCGAGCCGCAGGAGGTCCATGGCGTCGATCTCGTAGGGGTCGCGCTCATCGATCCAGCTGATGAGTTCACCAGACTCGTGGGTCGACGGAGGGAAGACCGTCTGGGCACCGTCGCCGCGCAGCTCGAGCAGGTTGGTCCGGTCCGAGGCGAATCGTCTCGTCGCGAGCTCACCCCTCACGAAATATAGGAGGTGGCCCACGGGGCCTCCATGCCCAAAACTGGCAGTGGGAGGGAGCAGCAAACCGGCCACCACGGTTGCCTCGGGCACGTCGAGGTCGACGTCCACCAGGTTGCCGCTCGCCGGTCCGAGGAGGACGCCGACGTTGCGGTGCTGAGAGAACTCGCGGTGGATGTCGTCCTCGCTGAGACGCCTGGTCTGCCACGCCTTGTCGAGAGGGCGCTTCGTGCAGTGTCCGAGCGGAATCGGGGCCCACCCTCGCTCGTGATAGCCGAGGGCCGCCCTGAGCACCGGGTTGTCCGCACTCATCGTCTCGCCTGAGCCCGGCGCAGAAGCATGCGATGTCGTTGCCCGGTGGGGCGACCGTCGAAATCCCGCTCCGCATACACGTAAACGTGCGTGACGCCCGATGCTCCGGCGCCAGACGCCTCAGGCTCGCCTGCAACCACGGGGCGCACTAGGTCGCAGTCGCGCGGATGCAGCCTTGCGTGGTCTTGATCTTCCGCAGTCGCGCCCGAGACGAGGCCGACGACGACGAAGCGGTCACTCAGCCGGATCTGTCGCTCATCGATCAATGTCCATCACCGCCAAACGCTCACACGTGCGCACACGTGTGCGGGAATCGACTCGGTCGACGCGCACCAGGGAGGTCTTTGACAACTGCACGAGGTGACCGAATTCACCAGGAACGCCGAAGCGGAATCGGACATCCTTGTCAGGATGGCGCTCGAAGAAGAGCCGGTCAGACGCACACGCTCGGACTATCGCAGGCTCGTTCGGAGACGGGATTTCCGCGTCCACGGGGTCAGTACGACGGATGAATTCAAGAAACTCGTCTTCACGCATCGGGCTCACCACCCTCGATTAGGCGGCGAAGCGCTGCCTTTGGAATCAGGTATTTGCGGCCCCAGCGCACCGCGATGGGCTCGAGGGCGCCGCTGCGCAAGGACTCATAGACGCCTGTGCGTGAGCTGCGAATTAGCCGCTGCACCTCACTCGGCATCAGCACGTCAGGCGCCTCATCCCAGTTGAGCGGGCCTTGCTTGTCTGCGTTCTCCATGTGTTCTCCTCTGTTCGTCTTGACCGCACGACAGGTGGGATGGGACCATGGAGGAAATCAAACGGTGCGCGGAGGCCATGTTTGAAAAACCGCCCGACGACATTGGTGCGTCAGAAAGTCAACGAGCAGCTACGCATAGACGGCGAGAGACCAATCACAGCGAGCGAGCTGAAGCCGGCGCTCGATGCTCATCTACTGGCACACCCCGCGGACTGGATGCTCGGTCCCTCAGTGGACATCGACGAACTTGATCCGGGGCGGCGAGAAGAGCTGGACATAGCTGCCGAGGCAGTGCATATGGATACGATGGCTGTACGACGCAGACTCAGCTATCAGCGTCGGGTGCGCGACCAAAGTGGCGTCCAAGTGCAGTCGCACGTCGGCTATGCCCCGGACTGGTGGGACCTTGAGATCGAGCGATTGTTCGACACATTGCGCCCTCTGCAGGAGGAGGCGCTGCGCTTGATTCAGGTTCGCGAGTCGGCGCCGTTGTTGCGGGTGGAGCAGGTGCCAGGGGCGCTACGAGACCTCGCAGCCGATGCGAATCAGCCACTTGGCGAGCAGATTACTCTCGACGTCCCCTATGGCTACTACGACGACACTCCCCTGCTCATATATAGGTGCATCGTGTTCGATGGGCGGGGGCCCGACATGGGGCTCCCTCGCGAATCCCCAGGTCTTCACCCCTTGCGTCGCCTACAAGCACTGGTTGTGCGGGTCGAACATGCCACTGGCTGCCGGCAATGGGAGGCCATCGGCTTTCTGCTTTGTGACGACATCCCCTGGGTTCCAGCCATCGAGTTGCAGATCGACAGGCAGCTGGGATCGACAACTATTCGCGTTCGCCATCCCGAGATTCCCATTCACATTGTGACAGCCGCATACGTGGATGCGCGCCGGGAGCTAGCGGGGGGAGCCAGTCTCCGCGACCGCACTCCAAGCGGGTGGCCGTCACTGGTCTACGGGTTCGTATCCGATTGGCGAACGACGCACCCGGGTCGCCTTAGCTGGTTGCCGATCTTCGCGGGATTCGCTGCTAGGTACCCTTCGGCCCCCTATGTCCGCCATTCGAAGCTGGCGTCCTTTCGCGAAACGTTCTACCGCGAGGCTAGGCGGCGTAAGGCCGTCCCCAAATGAAGCGGATGCTTCCTAGAAGCGCACCGGTACGCACGGAGACGCGGCGGGTAGGACGGACGCTCCGCATATGCCACCGCGGCCACGGAAGGCACCTCCTTTGAGCTCGAAGATACCTGGGGCTATCTGAACCTTCAGGGGACCTCAGCGCCGATGCTCCATTCCTCAAATGGGACCGGCCGGATGACCCTCACAGGCCTCATCGAGGCGGTCATTCGACAGGCTGGCTCGGTCGCCGCTGGGCGGACGGGTTGCCATAGGCCGAGGAGGCTCCCCGCCTCGCGCGCGCGGAAGACCAGTAGTCTCGGTGTATTTGGTGTCTCCCGTGTGCAAGCCCCGTCGGCCAAAGTGTTACCCAGTGGCACCGTGTGTCACGGGCTGCTGGCGTGCCGCAATGGGTGCGTTAGCCGAACGTTTGCCGAGCACCATTTCGGGGGGTCTGGAGAGGGTCTCCGAGCGAACAAAATCCCTGCTCCTGAGCGTAAACGGGCTGGTGGACCGCAGGGGGTTCGAACCCCTGACCTCCGCCGTGCAAGGGCGGCGCTCTCCCAGCTGAGCTAGCGGCCCACGAGGGGGACAAGTATACCGCGCGTGATCACAGAGACCCGTCATGCGCCGGCGAAGCCACGACCGCGAACTCCGTTCCGGCGGCGTTGAACTCGGCTCCGGCCACGTCGCCGCGGACCTCAAGGAGCCTCAATCCACCGGCCCTCAACTCCTCCTCGATCTCGCCTGTCGTGAAGCACTGGAACCAGTTGAAGATCTGACGGGTCCGATCGCGCTCGACGATCGTGTACTTGTCCAGCAGCAGGCGGCAGTCGTCGTACTTGAACACGTTGAGAAAGCCGAAGTACTCCTCCGGCGACCAGAAGCCGTTGAGCAGGTTCGGCGCGTAGGTCGCGGTCTCTTCGCGAGTCCGGAACATCTCCGGCGAGTAGACGTCGAACAGCACCGACCCGCCGGGCGCCAGCAGTGACCGGAACCTCCTCAGGAGGCCGGCCCGCTGGTCCGGACCCAAGGCGCAGAAGTCGCACATGATCATGGTGATGAGGTCGAACCGACGCTCCGTCTCGAAGGCAAGGTAATCCGCCTCGACGTAGTCGACGCCGAGACCCTCCCGCAGGGCCGCCTCGCGCGCATGGCGCAGTGAGTTCGCCGAGAAGTCGATCCCCGTCACGTCCGCCCCGGTGCGCGCAAAGCGCAGCGTGTAGAGTCCCGGCCCGCAGCCGAAATCGGCCACGGCGACCCCCGGGCCGAGGTGGAAACGCGAGGCGATCCACGCCACCGACCGCTCGATGAAGTCGTGGTTCCGCGACGCCGCATCGGCAACGGCGTCGAGGTGATAAGCGAGCATCTGCTGGGCCGTGTGAGGGTCGGTCCAGAGGTCGCGTGCCGTGTACTCCGAGAACGGCTCGGGCCGATGATTCACGCGGCGCAGGAAATCGAACACGGAGGTCACTGCTGCGTCTGTACCTCCACCGTCCACGCCTTTTCACCAACAGGGAGGACGTACAACACGTAGTCGCCGTCCGGAACGCTCACGACCTCCGGGGGGAAGGCTGCGCCCAGCGTGGCCGACTCAGCCTCCTTGGCGGTCTCGTAGGTGATCGGCTCGTCGGCCGGCAGTAAGCTGGCGATGACGCCGTCGGTGTCGCCGCCGTCGGGCATGTCGAGGACGAGCTGCACGTCGCCGCTCACGGTGAAGGCCTCGCTGATGTGCAGGTCCAGCTCGTTCTTGGGATCGGTCGAACTGTAGGTGGCGATGGTCGTCCACTCACCGGCCGGGCTCTCCGCGGCCGGGCTCTCCGCCGCAGGCGTCGTGGCGGCCGGCGATTCCACCCCGGCGCCGTCGTCTGAGCCGCCGCATCCGGCCAGCACCAGGGCCAGCATCGCGACCAGAGCCAACCAGACATACGTTCTGCGCATCACGTCCTCCTCCGTTTCCCATGCGACCGTACACGCCGGTTCCCATGCAATCCTATCCGGTGGACTACCGAGGTCCAGTGGGGAGGCGAGACCACGAACAGACCGCGGTCTCCACGTGGGGGCGGCCGGCGCGCCCACAAAGGCCATGCAGGAAGGGGACCGCACCATCGATGGTTCTTCGACGATAGGGCGTGAGACAGAGTGTGGAGCCCCTGCCTCGAAGCCCCCCCCCGCGCGAGGGTCACGCCCAGCCGGGCAACTGGACGGTCTTGACCTTCGCTCCGGGCGGAATCGTCGCCAAGGACTTAGGCAGTCCATCCGACTTCGTCTCCTGCGCCGTACGGCCGGACGGCAAGGTCCTCGTCGCGGGCGTAACGAGCGGCCTTACGTTTGCGGGTCGTAGCGCTGCTACGCAGGGGATCATGTTCCAGTTGCAGGGGGGAAGCCGCACCAACCTGCGGCCGAAGCTGACGCGTGCTGGACGATCATCCACGTCGCTCAAGCTGCGGGCGGGCCGGGCCAAATGGTCCACATCAGCGAAGTTGACCTGCAACGGCACGCGCGTCGGTGGCGCCACTCTAGTGCTGATGCGAAGCGCCAACGGCCGCTCGTGGTCGAAGGTCGCGAAGGCGACGACCAATCGCACTGGCTCTGCGTCGATCACAGTGAAGCTCAAGCGCCGCGGCACTTCGTACTACCGCTGGTCGTTCGCCGCCACGAAGTCCTATCGGAAGGCCGTGAGTACTGCGGCCACGGTCGTTGTGCGGTAGGTCTTGCGAGAAGGGGCTCGGGCTCACCCGAGCCTCGCAAGAGGCGGCGCTCTCCCAGCTGAGCTAGCGGCCCACGAGGGGGCAAGTATAGCGGACGATGGCGAAGGATCCGGGTAACCGTGGTCTGGGTTGCATGACGGTTGCAGACGCATGAAGACCGTGAAGACGATACAGACGAAGCCAAACCTCCGTGCGAAGGGCCGTCCGTCCACTGCTGCGCGTAGAGTACGGACACTGCTATCACGCATGGGGGGTGACGGTGTCATCGAGGAGACGCAGGCGAAACGAAGAATCTGCCTCGCGCAGCGCGCGTGACCTCGTCGAATACGACGTGCGGAACCTGAACGAATCGTTCTACTCAGCCAAGCCCCTGAACCGCCCCGGCTTTGTCGGAGGCTCCAACCCTTGAGAGGATGGAGCCATGGACAGAGGTGGCCGGGTTCGTCTGGACAGCTGAACCGGGTTCGTAGGTGATGAACTGCTCCTCATGCAGCTGCTGGTTGCGTGCGTAGTGTAGACCAGTAGACCTCATGGGGCGTACGGTCGCCGAGTCCCTGGTGTCGGCGGCGATTGTTGTAGAAGTCGAAGTAGGCGGCCAGCTCGCGGCGCGCCTCGGTCAGGTTCTCGTAGGCTTTCAGGTAGACCTCCTCGTACTTGACGGACCGCCAGAGGCGCTCGCTGAAGACGTTGCCTGGGCCAGCGGCCGCGGCCGTCCATGCTGATCGCCACGCCGCGGGAGGCCAGCAGGCTGGTGAAGCCCTCGCTCGTGAACTGGGAGCCCTGATCGGTGTTGAAGGTCTCGGGCGCCCCGTAGCGTCCCAGGGCCTCCTCGAGCGCCTCGATGCAGAACGAGGCGTCGAGGGTGTTGCTGAGCCGCCAGGAGAGCACCCGCCGGGAGGCCCAGTCCAAGATCGCCGTGAGGTAGCAGAAGCCGCGCGCCAGCGGCAGGTGGGTGATGTCGTCGCACCAGACGTGCCCGGCCTCGCAGATCTCGAGACCTCGAAGGAGGTAGGGATAGATCTTGTGGCCGGGGGCGGGCTTCGAGAGCCTGCGCCTCGGGGCGATGGCCGTGATCCCCATGCAGCGCATGAGCGTGGTCACGTGGCCGCGTCCGACCGTGAAGCCGAGGTCGAGCAACTGGTTCCTGATCCTTCTCGCGCCGTAGAACGGCAGCTCGGTGTGAATCTCGTCGATCGCCGCCATCAGGGCGAGGTCGCGCTCGGCGGTGGCCACGGGCTCGTAGTAGACGCCCTCAGCGAGCGAGGTCGAGCAGGCGCGCCTGTCTGCTGACGGGCAGGGATGCCTGCCTGTCGATCATCGCTTTGCGCTCGGGGGGTCGATGCGCCCGAGCGCCGCGGACAAAGAATCATTCTCCATGGTCAGCTCGCCGATCTTGGCGTGCAGCCCCGCGACGTCGGGTGCGTCCTTGGCGTCGCCCTCGCCGGCGCCGAACACCTCCGGAGCGCCCTCCAGGAGCTGGCGCTTCCACGTGGTGATCACATTGGGGTGCACGTCGAAGCGCTCGGCGATCGCGATGAGCGGCTGCTCGCCCCTCACCGCCTCGAGGGCGACTTTGGCCTTGAAGGCGGGTGAGTGGTTGCGTCGTGGGCGTCGTGGCATCGGCGTGCTTCCTCCTCGGTCGGCTGCCGGGGAGCAGTATCACCCATCGGGCTGTCCGAATCCGCCCGGCCACTTCTGCCTTCTCCCGCTGGCTGACCAGCAGCTTGAAGCGTTCTCACTGCCCGTAGCTGTCCGGAAGTGGTGTCGCGACCACGGAGACGACGATCGTGAGCAGAAGCGCCCGAGTCTTTTTGCAGTGTCACGTGTCCCCGTCACCTCCTCCAGTCCACATCCTGCGCCCGTTGCAGCAGCTTCTCCGAGGCTGCCGACCGGACGCCGCTGCTGCAATCGAGGAACCGCGCTGCGATTCCAGCCGCCGCCGCTGCTGGGCTGGCAGCCGTCCAAATTGACAGAGAGCTCGAAAGGAGGATGCACAAGGTGGAACCGCTCGAAGTGACGCTGCGCCGCGCCAGGGAGACGAAGAGCACCGCGCGCCACGAGGAGCCAGAGTCAGACCAGCTGCTCGTGATCGGCACGCTCTACGTGCAGGAGTGGACGCTGAAGCGTCTCGGCGACCCAGGGACCCTCACGGTCACCATCGCCAAACACGGAGAGCTTCCTCGACGCCCACGCCCGCGCCTTTGAGCACTTCGGCGGCTCTCCCGAGCTCCTCGTACCCGACAACCTGAAGACCGGCGTGCAGAAGCCCGACCGCGACGAGGCCGAGATCGCGGCGCCCTACGTCGCCTTCTTCCGCTCCTTGTACGGGTAGAAGATGCCGCGCTCGCCGGCCTCCCACTGCTCCCGCAGCCCCGGCTTGCTCAGGTCCCAGTCGGGCCGCATCTTCGCTTGGATCTGGCGAAGCTCACGCCAGGCGTCCTCGGGCGAGGGCCGGCCCCAGTACCAGTAGCCGTTGTACACGGAGTGGATCACCAGCCCGGGCTCGAGAAAGAGCGAGTGGGGGATGATGGGATCGTGATTGGGATCCGTGTACTCCGTGAGGCCGAGATCCCGCTGGATGGTGCGGCGCCGGTCGGAGAGGAACGTCCAGTGCGCGCCCAGCGACGCCTTCCACTCCATCAACTGCAGCGGGGAGTCGGTCGAGGAGATCGTGACCACCGCCGTGTAGGCGACGTCGAACTCCGGCTCCATCTCCACCATCCACGTGGCCTGGCGGCCCTCCTTGGGGCAGTAGTGCCCGCGAGCCAGCACCAGGAAAAGGGGGTCTCGCCCCTGCAGGTCGGAGAGCTTGTGGCGCTTACCCGTCTCGTCCGGCAGTTCGTAGTCGGGGAACGTGGACCCCGCTTTCAACTCGATGGCCATCGACGGATCTCCTTGCATTCGTGGGCCGACTGAGCCTTCTGAGCCTTTCCACCGCTGCTGCTTCGTACACCGCGCCGCGTTGAGGCCTCCGAAGAGGATCTCCCAACAGGCAGGCTCGGGCCAGTCTGGTCCAGCATGGCGAGCACGTCCGCGTCGGCCTCGTCCTCTGAACGACGGCCGCCTCTTCACTCCAGTGGGGAAGCTCCTACTGAAAGGCTTGTGCGGCAAACCCGGGGTTTCGCTTGCGGATGGTTGCGGCAACCGCCATGAAGACCCTGAAGACGATGCGGACGAGAGCGACGAGCGCCGGCTACTTCACGACGCCCCTCGTTCGCGTCGACGTCCCGGCTCGGTAGGCGCCGGTTCCCCGAAGCTCCAGCGGAAGCAGTAGGTGCCACGCCGCGTGAACTTGACCGTGATCGCCGACGTACCCATCTTGTCCGAGGCCTTCACGAAGGCGGTCGTCCACTTCTTGGCGTTCAGACTTCTGAGCAAACTCGGCCGGGCTGCGGGCGATCGGCCTGACGGGGTCGGAAGACGGGATCGCCTCGGTCTTCGCGGACATCGAGCTGCTGACCGAGGCACAGGAGGCAGCGGCCAAGGCGCACGGACGTCTTCGCGCCGAGAGGGACCGCAGGGCGAAGACGATCAGCAAGGCCGCCAAGGACTACTTCAAGCTGACCGGCGGCGGCTGGCTCCCTGGTACCGGCGGGTCAGCTCGGCAGAGCGAACGAGCCCGCGGCGCCGCGGATGTCGCGCTCGCAGCACGGTCGCGGTCACTCCTGCGTCTGCACCTCCACCGACCACGCCTTGTCGCCGGTGGGGGTGACGAGCAGCACGTAGCTGCCGTCCAGACCACTGAGTACCTGGGTAGGTATCGCGCCGACCAAGGTCGTCGACGGAGCCGCGGCTCCGGCCGCGACCGTGATCGGCTCGCCCGCCTTGAGGAGAGCGGCGATGACGCCGTCCACGTCCCCGCCGTCCGGCATGTCGAGGACCAGTCGCGCGTCGCCGCTCACCGTGAACTCCTTGCTGACATGGAGACCCTTGTCGTCGGTCGCGTCGGTGGAGGTCAGTGTGGCGACGGTCGTCCACTCGCCCGATGGGCTCTCGGCTGCAGGGCTCTCCGCCGCCGTCGTCGAGGCGGCCGGCGACTCTGCCGCGGCACCGTCGTCGGAGCCTCCACACCCCGCCAGCGCCACGGTCAGGACCACGACCACGGCCAGCCACAGATACGTTCTGCGCATCACGACCTCCTCGGGTATCCCTCGTGTGACCACCATATACGCAGGTCCGTGCGCAATCCAGACCGGCGGACCGTGCACCTTCCGGTGATTCCGCGCTCCAGGAAGCCGACGCCTGAAGCCTTCGAGCCGGACGGTCGATACTGGGTGCACGGGGAGCGAGCAGGCTCTCGGTGCAGGGCGACGCCCTACTCAAGGCGTCCACCGACATCGGGTTCAAGCCGGCCCAGGTCGACCCCACGACGTCGGCGGCTTACCTCAATTCCGTACGCGCGCTCGCGCGCGCGTCCAACGCGTACGACGCGCGAAGGACGGCCGTGAGGCCCGCGGCGGTGGCCGCCACCAACAAGGCGCTCCTGGCGATCGAGAAGTCCCTGAACTCGAGCCTGACCGCCCTGGACGCGTGGGCCGGCACGATCTATCAGTTCCAGCAGTCCATGACTGGCCTCGAGGCCATGCAGGCGGCCCTCGACGCGCCGGGCGGCGTCAACTGCGCGTGGTACGGCATCTACTTCAGCTACGACGTCTACTACACCAACCTCCTGGAGCGTCAGCCCAGGTACGTCCGCGCCAACATGGCCGACCTGGGTCAGATGGCGATGTTCGTCGACGTGATCCCGGAGCGGAACGCGGTGCGCGACGCCAAGGACGCGAAGACGGTGCCGACGGCGGCGTTCGCCAGTCTCAAAGCCAAGATCGCGGCCGAGCAGACGGACGTACAGACGCGCCTCCAGACGTTCACCACCGTGCTCAGCGGAGCGACCGCCCAGATCAAGGTGGTCACACCCGCAGCGAAGTAGGTCTCACACTCGCGGCAGGCGCGCGAGCGCTTCCTGACCGGGGCCCAGGCGGCGCTGCGCGAGAGCGAGGAGCGCCTGCGCCATCACCTCGAGAACGCGCCTCTGGCAGTGGTCCAGTGGGACGCCGCCTTCGTCGTCACGCGCTGGGCCGGCGAGGCGGAGGCCATGTTCCGGTGGAGCGCCGTCGAGACCGTCGGCCAGCCGATCATGGACCTTGGCCTCATCCACCCGGAGGACATTCCCGTCGAGAGCACAATGGCCAAGCTCAACGAAGGCAAGAACCCTGGCGTCGTCGGCAGCAACCGCAACGTCACCTCGCCGCACAACGTGTGCAACCAGCTCTATTTCGCCGGCGGGTTCCGCAGCGAACTCGAGGACGTCTTCGTCGACTCGATGCTCACCACCGCCCTCGGCGACGACAACTACCCCGGAGACTCCGTGCCGTCCGAGAACTGGCCGGGGTTCGCGCCAGGATCCCACGGCGTGCTCAACACCCTGACGCCCGGCCACCACGACGTCAACGCATCGTGGACCTCGCGCTCAAGCCACCGGTACTGTGGGTGCACGGCACGCAGGACGCCATCGTCGCCGACGAGTCGCTCTTCGACCTGGCGACACTGGGGAAGCTCGGCGCCGTGCCCGGCTGGCCAGGTGAGGAGGCCTGCCCGCCACAGCCGATGGTCAGCCAAACCCGCGCCGTGCTGGACGCTTACGCGGCGGCCGGCGGCTCGTGCAGAGCTGGAGCTGGGCTGCGGCCACACGCCGCATGTGGAGAAGGCCGCCGGGTTCAACGAGGCGCTCGCCGCGCACGTGCGCGGCGCCGGCGGTAGGTAGCCCAAGACGACGAGGGCGCCCCGGCGGCTGCCGGGACGCCCTCGTTCACATCTCACCAGGTATCGTCCTGGGGACCGCTGCCTCAGACGGGCTGTACGGGCTTCGGCTTGAGAATCAGCAGGATGATGATCGTGATCAGCGGGAAGAAGATCGCCAGGATCACCCACAGGAGCGGGCTGCGCCCCTTGCTCGCGGCGAGCATGTAGGTGAAGTAGATGAAGACCGCCCACAGGATGACGAGGATGATCCACCAGATGAAGCCCCAGAAACTGGCGGCCGTGATGAGTCCGAGCATCGTTACCCCCAATGACGAAGAATGGCCGCTCCATCCATACCGCCGACACGCCCTCCTTACTCCTCAGCTCGGCCGAAAGGTTGACGAAGCTGGGCCCGGCCCGTACGCGCAGACCCGGCGCCTCGTCGGCGACGAGCGACTCCTCCTCCTCGCTCAGCTCGCGCAGCTTGCCCCTCGTGTTGAAGGAGGTGCGCTGGCCTCCTCGAACGCGCTCTCGGTGCAGATGACGGTGCGCACCTGGCGCTTGGTGCGCAGCCTGACCTCGTCGATGGCGACGATGTCGAGAGGGTCGGTCATCGCCGGCACCGATGTTCGGCAGGCGCAGCCCTCTACCGGCGCAGCCAGGCCTCCAGCTCGGGCATGCGCGCCATGGTCTCGTCGTAACCCTGGCGGTACAGCGCCTCGAGCCGGCCGAGGTCGCGCTCCATGCGGCCGACCACGAGCGGCCGGACGGGCCGGAGGACGAAGGCCGAGCCGGCCCGCTCCATCTGCGCCACCAGGTCGAGCGACTCGTTGTACACGGCCGGCCGGCGCAGCATCGCCGTGTAGACGGCCGGGTAGCGCGCCAACAGCGCACGGCTCAGGGCACGGTACCGCGTAGCCGGCTTGCGGTACCCCGCGTTGCGCGTGAGCACCACTACGTTGCGGGGGTTGCCGTCCCGGATCGCCCGCAGGACCGGGATGGAGTCGCTCACGCCGCCGTCCAGGCACGGCCTGCCCTCCACCGCCACGGGCGGAGAGAGGATCGGCAGGCTGCAGCCGGCGCGGAGGAGTGTCTGCACGTACCAGCGCGGGTCGCGATCGTGCTGGCCGTAGTACCGCGCCGCGCCGGTGGCGCAGTCGGTCACGGTGGAGACCAACGTGCGCGGCGACGCTTGGAAGCCGTCGTAGTCGAACGGCGCCAGCTCGTCCGGCAGGGTGCGGAAGATGAAGTCCATGCCGAACCAGCTGCGCTCGCGCGGCACGTTGCGCCAGCCGGCGTACCGGGGGTCGGCCACCAGGTCGACGAACGTACGGTGGCTGCGCTCGCGCTGGCCGGTGACGTAGTGGGAGCCGACATTGGCGCCGGCCGACACACCGATCACGTAGCCGAGGTCGATGCCTGCGTCCATGAACGCATCAACGGCGCCACCCGTGTAGGTGGTGCGCATGCCGCCGCCCTCGAGGACCAGTCCGACGCCCGCGATCATCCTGCGACAGTATCAGACGGTCCGGCGCGGTCGACGGAAGCCTCGTTACGCCGCGGCCGGGACGGGCATCAGCCGGGAGAAGGACGCACCTGCGCCCTCGACTTCCCAAGGAGATCCCCATGCCCAACTACCTGGTCGAAGCGAACTACGCCATCATCGACCTGCCCGACAACGCGACGGCCGTGGGCCTCACGCTCGGCATCGCCGCGTTGGGGACGGTGGCGCTCAAGACCAGGCACTACTTACCCCGGATGGTGCGAGACAGCGCCGTCCGGGCCGGCCTCCGTCTCAGACGCTGAGGGCGACCTCGGGGGAGCCGTCGAGAGGCGGGCGTGCCGCGTCGACGTCGTCGAGCACGCCCTCGAGGAACGCCATGGCCTCGTCCTCGCCGAGGTCACAGGCGTACATGAACTCGCTGGCGAGGATGCGCTTGGCCTTGGTGAGCATCTGCTTCTCGCCGATGGGGAGCTCCCTGACGACACGACGGGCGGCGAGGTTACGGATCACGTCGGCCACCTCGAAGATGTCGCCGGTCTTGAGCTTCCCGAGGTTGTGCTTGTAGCGGTGGTTCCACTCCGACGGCATCCTGGTAGCGTCGCTGCGCAGCACCTCGATCACCTGGTCCACCACCTCCGACGTGCAGACCTTGCGCAGGCCGGCGCGGTCGGCGTTCTCCACCGGGACCATCACCGTCATGTGGCTGTGCTCGATGTGGATGGTGAGGTAGTCACGCTGCCGGCCGAGGACCACCTTCTGCTCGATCGCGGTGATCCTGCCTGCGCCGTGCTGCGGGTACACGACTTCGTCGCCGATCGAGTACATTGGATTCACTCCCTGCCTCGCTGGGCGCCCTTGCGGCCATCTAGCTCGGCGCGCCCTCGACAACGAGGGAGGCGATGACTCCGCGCACACCTGTGCCCCACAGGTTCGGCGGTCTCACGCGTCTATTGTACGGGAAATGCCTCCCCGGCGCTCGTGGAGACCAGATCCGGGCGTGGACGCGGGCGACCTCCGCGTCGTCACGGCTCTCAGAGACGCGCACGGGCGTGAACTGGTGAGGCAGAGCGGCGGCGCTCGAAGGGGGCTGTCATGGGTCCACATCAGTCTGGAGCACCCGCCGACAGCGATCGCGACGGCGGACCGCAACGGCGACAAGAAGCCGGACCTGGCGTGGCGCCCTACCGGCGCTGACCGGAGTGTCGCCGGCGCAAGGGCGCGTCGGCAGTGTGGTCACGCTGACGGGCAAGCACTTCCTCAAGCAGAGCACGAGCGTCCGGTTCGGCAGCCGGACTGTGACCTCGTTCGTCGGCCGGAGCCCCACGTCGATCAAGGTGAGGGTGCCGGCCGGGACGACCAAGGGGCGCATCGCAGTGACCGTGGCCACAGTAGTCGGCCGCACCGCGCCGAGGTACTTCGTCCGCCTGTAGCGCGACGCGAGGCCGCGCGGAACGGGGAGGCGACGTCGCCAGCGTCGCTCATGCGACCGTCAACGACGTGCTGCAGGTCGACTGACCCGCACAGCACGTCGCGCCGCCCGCGCGGAGGCGCCCCCAGCGGACCGCTCAGCCGGCCCTTGCGCTCGTCAGCTTGAACCTCTGGATCTGCGGGCGCGCTCGAGCTGGTCGAGCGTCGGAATGCCCGCGTTGCCGGGCCGCGTGAGCTTCAGGCCCGCGGCCCACGAGGCGAGCTCGAAGCACTCGGCCGACGCGCGGCCCATCGCCACCGCCCAGGCGTAGGCGCCGTGGAAGGTGTCGCCGGCGCCGTTGGAGTCCACGGCCGCGACCGGTGCCGCCTCCCAGCGCTGCAGGCGCCCGCGGTCGTCGCCGGTCGTGAAGACCCCGCCGCCCCGCCCGCGGGTCACGCCGAACACGCGGTTCGAGCTGCTCCACAGCTCGGCGATGGCCTGCTCCGCCTGGTGACCCGTCTCCTTCACCACGTACTTCTCGGGAGCGATGACGTGGTGGGCGCGGTCCACCAGGTTCCGTGTCCACGGCCGCCCGGAGCCGGTGTCGAGGACGGTGACGATCCCGCGCCGCTCGCACTCGTCGAGCGCGGCGGTCGCCAGGGCCTCATCGGTGGAATCCAGCAGCGCGACGTCGACGCCCTCGAGGAACTCCGGCAGCCGTGCCAGCGCGCGCGCGTCCGCCATCGGCTGCGGCAGCCAGACGATGGTCCGCGTCGCGTCCTGCCGCGCGACGAGGACCGCCGAGTGCTGTGAAGGCTGGTCGTAGGTCACCCAGGTACACTCCACGCCCTCGGCGTCCAGTTGCGCCTTCAGGAACTCTGCATGGACGTCGTCGCCGCAGGTCGCCAGGAGCCGGACGGCGCCTCCGAGCCGCTGCGCGGCGATCGCGCCCCGGCCGGCCGAACCCCCGAGCACGGTGTGATACTCGAGCGCGGGGGTCACCGAGTCGGCCTGGGGGTGGTGCTCGAGGACGTAGAGATAGTCCACCGTCGCCATCCCGATCACCGCCACGACGGGCTCACGGCCCGTCTCTCGTCCAGCATCCACTCGGTGTCTCCTCCCCGGCTCACTCGTGTGCGGTCAGGATACGGGAGCGCCGGGCGCGCGGGCAACAGGCGCGTGAGCCGGCCGGGCCTTCGCGGCGGCGTCCAACTCGCACGGCACCCTCGCAGTCTCGATCGACGCGAGCATCTCCTACTTCACCGCCGTGAGATCCGGCGTCGTGACCGCCGAGGCGCAGGAGGTCTCCCGCAACCGCAAGCTGGCCACCTACCTCATCGACGTGACGGACGACTCCGGCGCGCCGGTGGCCCACTTCCGGGGCACCGTGTACCGCAAGAGCGTCGCCGTCGGCGACGTTCTGGCTCCCAGACCCCCCGCCCGGCGGTACATGTGTCTAGAGGGACTGGGGAATCCGCATCAAGCGACCGATGACACCCCGTGTGAGTCCAGACAAGGGCTCCATGAACAGGGAGCGTCACGTGAGCGTGCGGATCAGGCATGAGCGCGAGCGCGCGATGAACCGAGCGCCTGCGCCATGAAGCGCTGGACCGAACTCGTCCTCGCGGGGTCCGCGGCCGCCGTCGCGCTGGCGGAGTGGCTCACCCCCGACGGGCTGGGAGCGGTGCTCGGCCTGCTGCTCTTCGGTCTTGTCGTCCTCACGGTGTTCTCGCGCCGCTCCCAGCTCAACCACACGCTGGAATCGCTGAACGCGGCACACTCCGAGCAACTCGACAGCGAGCGCCGCTACCGGGCGCTCTTCGACGCCTGCAGCGACGTGATCCTGGTGTATCGCTTCGAGCCCGACGGCAGGGCGGGGCTGATCGTCGAGGTCAACGAGGCGGCCTGCCTCGCCCTCGGCTATTCACGCTCGCAGCTCCTCGCCATGACCGCCGACGACATCCTCGCCCCCGAGGCGCGGACCCAGGTGCAGCAGCGCGCCCATGCGCTGGCCGAAGCGGGGACGCTCACCTACGAGACCGTGCACATCTCCAGCGACAGGCAGCGCGTGCCCGTCGAGGTCACCGCGCGGATCGTGGATATCGGCGGGCGGCGGCTCTGCCTGACGGTCAGCCACAGCATCGCCGCCCACAAGGAGCTCGAGGAGTCCCTGCGCGGGCTCACCGACGTCGACGAGCTCACCGGCCTCCTCAACCGGCGCGGCTTCTTCGCCCGGGTCGACGAGACCCGGCGCCGCGCCAAGCGCACCCGGCGGCAGGTGCTGCTGATGTACTTCGACGTCGACGGCCTCAAGAGCGTCAACGACGAGCTTGGGCACGCCGAGGGCGACCGGCTGCTCATCGCCGCCGCGGACGTCCTGCGCGCGACCTTCCGGGAGCGCGACGTGGTCGCACGGCTCGGCGGCGACGAGTTCGTGGCCATGGCGATGCTCGGCCCGCAGCACGACGAAAAACTCGACCGCCAGGCAATCGAGATGCGTCTCGACAAGGCCGTGAAGGCCAAGCGCGAGGAGATCGGCGACGTCTTTCGGCTCTCGATCAGCCACGGCGCCATGGTCGCCAACCACTCCGAGCTCGAGGACATCGACGAACTGCTGGCCCACGCCGACGAGCAGATGTACAAGACCAAGCGCGCGCGGCGGCACGCCAAGGGTCTCGGCGTCCAGCCGGCGCGGCCCCAGGCGGCAGACGCGCACGCGCCCGATCTTCTCTGTGCCGACGAGACCGGCGTCCTCGTGCACGCGCACGTGCTTCTTGACGCCGGTGCCGAATGCGGCGGCGAGCTCGCTGATGGAGCAGTCGGCCTCGCCGAGGCGCTCCAGGATGCCTCGTCTGGTGGGGTCGGGGAGCGGCGCTGAGCCGGTCCTGGAGTCAGTCGAGCGAAGGCCCGTCCGGCTACTCGCCCGGACCCCAGCAACGGTGCGTCTCAAAGCTGCAGAGCTGGCCGCCGCGGTCCTCTTCCTTCTGACCGACCAGGTGCGGGCGCGGGCGCTCCTCCGGCTCTTGGCCGGAGCGCCCGCCCTCGTCCGCGAACTCCCGTTCCACGATCCGGCGGAGTTCCTCGGGAGAGGGGTGCTTCTCCTGCGAGCTGTTACCCTCCGGGTCTTCCTCCCCGCTCGGGGGCTCCTCGTCCAGGAGGTGGCTGATCGGCTCGCTCAGCTTGACCTCGTGGATCGTGCCCTTCTTCTGCTGCGCCTTTTCGAGGGCGCGGTGCTTGCGCACGGCCTCCTCGAAGGAGATGACCTGTCCGTCGTTCTCGTCCATGGAACTGTGGATACCCCGGCGCGCGAGTGCTACGCCCCGGGCCCGTGCACGAGCGCACGCGGGGCCACCCAACGACGGTGCGATGTGTGAGGGCGGAAAGATCCCGAGCAGGCCCACGACCGTGGGGGACGCGGCGACGTCGTCGGGTTCGACCAGCGGTACTCCGCCCGCCTCTTCAGCGCCTTCGAGCGGCTGCACGACGAGACCGAGTTCCCGGGCACGGGCATCGGTCTCGCCACCGTCCAGCGCGCCGTCGAGAGGCACGGGGGCCGCGCCTGGGCCGAGGGCACGGTCGGAGAGGGCGCCACCTTCTACTACACGCTCGCCAACGACGACTGAGCGGCGCGACCCGCCCGGTGACGGCCGCCGTCGCCTGCGGCTCCTCCGCGCCCGGCTCCTCGCCGAACTCGCCGAGCAGGGAGCGCGCGAACACGCTGGAGCGCTGGTCCACCCGCTCCACCGGTCCGGGGACCCGGTTGGTCGGCTCGGCAACCCGTTTGACCAGGTTCGTGGGGTACGGTCCGATCTGGGCGTCGTTGTAGAGGATGTCGTGGTAGGGGAGCTGGTCCATCAGGTGCTACCTCTTTCGTGCGTGACGTGCCGGCCCGGACTCTTGCACGTGAGAGCCATGAGCGCCAGAGAATCGTCCCACGATGCGGACATCTAGTTCTGTCTGGCGGACCATCGCGACCGCGGCGAGGATGAGGATCGCCGTGAGCACGAGCACAAGCAGCGCCAGGACGGTACCGACGACGGCGAGGACGTCCTCGCCGGTGGAGACCACGGGGGGCGCCGGCGCCAGCCGTCGATACGTTCACCGCCGGTCGCGCGATGGCCTTGACGGCATGCACGCCGCCGGCGATGAGTACGCCGGCGACGAGCAGCAGCACCGGCTCCACGGCGCCCTGCTGCGAGGACGAGACGGCCGGCCACGGCCACGACGACCAGGAGCACGGCGATGAGCCCGCTGACCCACCAGGAGCCGACGCCGTCGAATGGAGCTCGCAGGTGCACCCAGCCGACGTGCTGGGCGAGCGCCACCGCGAGCAGCGGGATGTACGCGTTGAGCCCGGCCGGCGCGGCGAGCGTGAGCCCCGCGAGGACGCCCGTGGCCGCGTCAGCTTACTCCTTGGCGGCCGCCACCTCGCCGGTCATCATGTCCACGGTGCCGCTCGTGCAGGAGCAGCGCGGCTGATCGGCAACCGCTGGGGTAGGATTCGGGTGCACATGCACCACCCGCCCACACCACGCTCCCGCGAACTCGGCGTGCTCGCGCTCGCCGTCATCGCCCCGATCTGGGGATACAGCTGGGTGGTCAGCAAGGTCGCCCTGGGGTACGCGGGACCGCTCACGTTCGCCGGGCTCATCTCGGGGCTAGGGGCGGTCTGCCTGTTTGCCGTCCTCGTCGCCAGGCGCCGGTCGCTGAGACCGCCGCCCATCGGCTGGACGCTCCTCATCGGCCTCCTGCAGACCACGCTCTTCAACGGGCTCGCCACGGCAGCGCTCGTCGTCGGCGGCGCCGGCAAGGTCTCCGTGCTCGTGTACACGATGCCGTTCTGGCTGCTCCTGCTGGCCTGGCCGTTCCTCGGCGAGCGGCTGCGCGGGGTACAGTGGCCGGCCGTGACGGTTGCGTTCGCCGGCCTCATCCTGGTGGTCCGCCCGTGGGACATCGGCGGGGCGCTGAGCGGCGCGCTCGCCTGCGCCGCCGGCCTCGCCTGGGCCGGGTCGGCGCTGCTGGTCAAGCTGCTGCAGCGCCGCACGCACTGCGAGACGCTCTCGCTCACCGCCTGGCAACTGCTGCTCGGCTGCATACCGCTGCTGTCCCTGGGGATCGTGGTCGAGGGCGCCATGCCGGACTGGACCCCCGTCTTCATCGCCTGCCTGGCGTACTCGGTCCTGCTTGCCAACGCCGTGTGCTGGGCGCTCTGGCTCTTCGCCCTCCGCGCCCTGCCCGCCGGCGCCGCCGGCATGGGCACGCTCGCCGTCCCTGTCATCGGCGTCGTCGCGGCCTGGATCCAGCTCAACGAGGCGCCGGCGCCGGTGGAGGCCGCCGGCATGGCGCTCATCATCGCCGGCCTCGCGGCTCTGGCCGCGGTCGGCGTCGTGACCGGGCGCCGCGGAGGGCCGGGCGGCGAAGAGGAGCCGGCCCTGCCCCCCGTCATCGACTAGCCAGCCCGGGGCCTGACCCCGCCGGCACGACGGGGGCCAAGGCGTCCGCTAGCATGGCCACATGCCTGAGGCCTCCTCCACACGCACGCGCGAGCTCGGGATCCTGGCGCTCGCGGTCCTCGCACTCATCTGGGGCTACAACTGGGTGGTGATGAAGGTCGGGCTGCAGTACACGCAGCCGTTCACCTTCTCGGCGTTGCGCACCTTGCTGGGAGCGGCAAGCCTGTTCGCGCTGCTGCTGGCGCTGCGGCGGCCGCTGCGGCCGCCGCCGCTGCGCTGGACGATCGCGATCGGCCTGCTGCAGACCACCGGCTTCGTCGGGCTCATGATGTGGGCGCTCGAGAGCGGCGGCGCCGGCAAGACGTCGGTGCTCACGTACACGATGCCGTTCTGGCTGCTGCTGCTCGCGTGGGCGTTCCTGGGCGAGCGCCTGCGCGGCGTGCAGTGGCTCGCCGTCGGGCTCGCCCTCTGCGGGCTCGTCCTCGTGCTCGAGCCGTGGCTCCTGCAGGGGACGTTCAGCAGCCTGCTGGCGGTGGCCGGCGGCCTCAGCTGGGCATGCAGCGCCGTGGTGGTCAAGCGGTTCCAGGCGGCCCACGGAGACGTCGACATCCTCTCGCTGACCACTTGGCAGATGCTGTTCGGCTCCCTGCCGCTGGTGCTCATCGCGGCGCTGACGTGGCACGGCAGTCCGGACTGGAATCCCGTCTTCGTGGCCGCGCTCGCCTACAACGTCATCCTCGGCAACGCGCTGGCGTGGCTGCTGTGGCTGTTCGGCCTGCGGGGGCTCTCGGCGGGCGCCGCGGGGATCGCGACCCTGGCGACGCCCGTCATCGGCGTCGCCGCGGCGTGGATCCAGCTGGGGGAGCGGCCGTCCGCCGGGGAGGCCGCCGGCATGGTGCTCATCATCGGCGCCCTCGCCATCGTCACCGCTCGTGGCCTCGCCGCCAGGCGGCAGCGGAAGATGACGCCGGCGGAGGCGGAGACCACGCCGCCCGAGTGAAGTGGGGCGGGGCCGGAGCAGCTCCGCCCCACCCCCGTCGCGTCCGGCTCAGCCGCGGGGCCTCCGGCGGGCTCAGGCCGCCTGCGCCAGCTCCGGGGCCTCGCCATGATGCGGTCGATCTCCCGCACCTGCTCTTCCGTCTCGGCGTACGCGAGCACGGCCTCGAGGTCGCGCCGGATGCGCGAGTTTTCTTCCTCGATCTGCGCGGCCGTGCCGCCCTCGAACGGGCGATCCGGACGTACATGGAACATCTCCTTGTCGCGGTGCCTGACAGAGAGAATGGCTCCGTCGTCCGGATCGCTCGTCAGTCCGTCGGTGTCCTACTGCTCAGACTCACTGCGAACAGAAGGGCCGGATCTCGATCCCGCAGACCGTCAACGTCAGTGAATTGGGCGACCTCGGGCCCTTGGCCTGTTCGATCAGCGGCGTACCGTCGGTCCACCCGCTCGCACGGCCGTCCCAGAACGCGCCGCCGGTCCAGACGCCGTCGACCGGGCCGAGCACCGAGCTCTTGCCCATGTGTAGGCGGCGCTCGGCACGTTGCGCCCGCCCAACATGCCCCCTACGACGCCCTCGGAGATTATTGACACTCAGGGCCACGGCCCCTCCCAGGGGAGTGACGGGAGACCGGTCCAGCCGCGGCGTCGCCCGCCGTCAGTCGCGGGTGGCGGCCAGCAACCGGTGCGCGATCTGGCCGCCCAGGCCGGCGAGGTCCTCCGCCGGGAGGTAATGGCCCGCGCTGGCGTCGAAGAACACACGGGCCTCTCCCGGTTCCTCGTCGTCGCCGGCCCAGACGAGCACGGCGACGTCCACACGCGGCAGGGCGACGAACCGGAACGAAGCGTCGCCCAGCGTGAGCGCGTCGCCGCCGAGCGCCCGCGCGGCCGCGCGGAAGCCCTCGAGCCCCGCCGGCGAGGCCGCGAACGCGCGCGACACCGGCTGCTCCGCCCGCTGCATGAACGAGAAGGCGTAGAACATCCCGTCCGGTAGCTCGCGATAGGCGCTCCAGGCGCCCTCCGGAGGCACGCCGTCGGCCGTCAGCAGGTAGTGCAGCAGCAGGATGGCGACGGCGACGTGGGCCGGCCGCCCCGGCTCCGTCGGGTTCCCGCCGGCCGCCCCAGTGACCTCGCCGCCGGGATGCGTGACGAGGTGCGGCACGCCGAACAGCGGCACCAGCACGCCGCTCTCCACGAGCTTGCAGCCGGCGCGCGCGGCACAGGCCGCCGCGTCCGCGGCGGCCCACTCTGCGCGCGCCTTCGCCAGCGCGTCCGCGAAGCGGCGCTGGGGCGGTTCGCTCATCGCCCTCTCCTCCTGCACTCGGGTCCCCGCGAGGCCCGCAGAGGCCTCGCGCTTCAGCGCCAGCTTACCCGACGCCGGCCCAGAGCAGCCTGCTCTTCCCCAACGGACCGGGGATGCATCCTCCTCTTAACGGAGTAAAATGCCCCGAATCGCAGGCCGACGGAGGGAAGACACATGGCTGGTACCGGTGGACGTTCGTGGAAGAGGACCCTGCTGTGGATCATCGGCATCGCCGTGGTCGTCTTCATCGTCATCCAGTTCATCCCGTACGGCCGCAACAGCCACTCCAACCCGGCGGCGACCAACCCCTTCCAGTGGACCGACCCCACGGCCGAGGCAATCGCTAAGACCTCCTGCTACGACTGCCACAGCAACGAGACCAAGTGGTGGTGGGCGACCAACATCGCCCCGTTCTCCTGGCTCATCCAGCACGATGTGGACGACGGGCGCGGGCGCCTCAACTTCTCCGAGTTCGACGGCCTGCCGGCGGCGGACAGGTTCCAGAGCGTCGTGCAAGAGGGTGGGATGCCGCCGCTGCAGTACACGCTGATCCACCCGAGCGCGAAGCTGACCGACGCGCAGAAGCGGACGCTCATCCAGGACTACGCGGCGGGTCTCGCGGCGAGCGGCTCGTCGAGCGGAGGCCAGCCGCAGCCGTAAGACTCAACGACGCCGACGGCGACGGCGAGCGCCACCACCGCATCCACGGCCGACGCCGTAGCGATCATCAACGACTGCTGTAGCCGCTGCCACTCCGCCGAACGTGCGCCGAGCTTCCACGCCGACAGCACGGCAGAGGCGCACAGGCGCTCATCGACGACATGATCCAGCGCGGCGCGCTGGTGACGCCAAAGCAGCAGCAGGCGATCGCCTAGTACTCCACGCGCTGACACTGGACGACGAGGGCGGGGCGGCCACTGCGGCCTCCCCGCCCTCGTCACGTACGGATGCCCGCGCGGCCCGCCGCGGCGCGGCCGGAGCGTCAGGCGCCGCGCGCCGCCAGCAGGTCCTTCAGGCCCTGCTGCAGCCCGCGCGGCGCGTACCCCAGATCCCGCTCGGCCTTGGCGCTCGTGGCCCAGTAGGTGACGTCTTTGCTCGCGCGGATGACCTCGTGCAGGTTCGGACCCGTGCCCATCACGCGTCCCACCAGCGAGCCGATGGGCGTCACCGCTTTGAACACGGTCGACGGCACCTTGACCCGCGCCCGCTTGTGCCCGGTGACATCGGCGACCGTGTCGACGATCGTGCCCAGCCGCGTGATCTCGCCGCCCAGCACGTAGGACTCACCAAGCCTGCCCTTCTCCTGCGCCAGGACGACGCCGTCCGCCACGTCGTCCACGTAGCTCATGGTGAAGCCCAGCTCGGGGAAGGCGCGGATGGTGTACTTGCCCCGCGCCGCCTGGTCGATCTGCGCGCCCAGCTCGCTGTGGTCGCCGGGGCCGTAGATGGCGCCCGGCTGGGCGACCACGATCGGGGCGCCGGCGGCCGCACGCGCCCGCGCGGTGCGATGGGCCATGTACTTGGTCGCGTCGTAGTAGCTCAGGAAGTCACGGTCCGGCCGCTCGTAGTCCTCGTCCACGACCTTGCCGTGGGTGTTGCCGAACACCCCGACGGTGGAGACGTACACGATCGTCTTGACCGCCGCCGCGACCGCGGCGTCGAGGACGATGACGGTGCCGTCCACGTTGGTGCGGAACATCTCCTCGTGATCCGACCCCCTGATGCCGACCCGGTAGTCGCCGGCGATGTGGAAGACGGCGTCTACGCCGATCAGCAACTGGTCGAGGGTCCGCGCGTCGGTGATCTCGCCGCGGACCGGCAGCGCGCCGAGGCGGGTCAGCTTCGTCGCCGACTCGTCCGACCGCGCCAGGCCCACCACCTCGTCGCCGCGCGCCACAAGACGGCTGACGACGGCCGACCCGAGAAATCCTGCCCCACCTGTGACGAAGCTCTTCATGCGGGACTCCCTGCCCGTTGGGGACGTGCCTCACGTCCTGCGCAAAGTAGACATATTACGCCATGCCTCGGCTGCCGGCGGCGAGCGCTCCGTTCTTGCGAGTCGTTTGCAGGTGCGCTACTGTTGCGAACCATGCACCACGCACGAGCGACACTCCGCGAGCAGGGCTATCGCCTCACGCCGCAGCGGAACCTCATCTGGGAGGTGCTGCGTGACGCCGGCCGCCACATGACGGCGGAGGAAGTGGCCACGGAGGTGCGCCGCACGCTCCCCGACGTCAACGTCTCGACGGTCTACCGTACGCTTGAACTACTCGTCAGCCTCGACCTCGTCGTCGAGACGCGCCTCGAGGGCAGCGTCTGCTACTACGAGGTCTCCCCCGAGCCTACCCACCACCACTTCGTCTGCACGCGCTGCGGCGCCGTGGGGCACTTCAGCGACGAGCTCCTCGCGCCGGTGCACGCGCAGCTCACGCAGCACGAGGCGTTCGAGGTGAGCCAGATCCAGGTCACCGCCTTCGGGCTGTGCAAGGACTGCCGCGCCGCCGCCCGGCCGGACCAGGACGACGCGCCGGGCGCCACCAGGTAGGGCCCGGCCCCTCCCGCCCATGACCCCGGTCGCCATGCACATCCCCGACGGGTACCTCGGCCCGCAGACGTTCGTGGTCCTGTGGCTGGTCATGCTGCCCATCTGGATCGTGGCGGCGCGCAAGGTGAAACGCACGCTCCGCACCCGGCAGATCCCGCTGCTGGCGCTGGGGGCGGCCTTCTCCTTCGTCATCATGATGTTCAACGTGCCGGTCATCGGCGGGTCGACGGGCCACGCCGTGGGGGCGACGCTGATCGCGATCCTGCTTGGCCCGTGGGCCGCGGTGATCGCGATCTCCATCGCCCTCGTCGTGCAGGCCGGCCTGTTCGGAGACGGCGGCATCACCGCCCTGGCCGCCAACTGCTTCACCATGGCGGTGGTCATGCCGTTCACCGGCTACTACGTCTACCGCCTGCTCGGCGGCGACCACCCGTCATCCAGGCGCCGGCTCGCCGCCGCGGGCGCCGGCGGGTACGTGGGCATCGTCGCCGGCGCCGTCGTCGCCGGCGTGCTCTTCGGCATCCAGCCGTACATCGCCCACACGGCGACCGGCCAGCCGTTGTACGCGCCGTACCGGCTGGACATCGCCGTGCCGGCCATGGCGCTCGAGCACATGGCGTTCTTCGGCCCCATCGAGGCGCTGGTGACCGTCGGGGTGCTCGCGGCGCTGGCCCGCACCCAGCCTGAACTGCTGGCGGCGAGGCCGGCGGCCAAGCCGCTGCGCTGGCTTTGGGCCGGCCTCGCCCTGCTCCTGCTGCTCACGCCGCTGGGCGCGCTCACGCCCGGCACGGCGTGGGGCGAGTGGAGCGGTGAGCAGCTCAAGACGGCTCTGGGATACGCACCCGGCGGCCTGGCGCACCTCGGCGACACGTGGAGCGCCGCCATGCCCGGCTACTCCACGCCGGGCGTCGGCAACTCCCTCGTCGGCTACCTGCTGGCCGGCGCGGTGGGCGTGGCTCTCGTCGCCGGCCTTGCCTGGGGGGCCGCTGCGTTCCTCTCGCGCCGCCGCGGGGCGGACGGCGAAGTGGAGACCGTGGCCGCGCCGCCGCGCCGTCCGGGGCGCGGCCGCTCGCTCGCGCGCAAGACAGCGGACGCTGTGGCGCGCTCTGTCTCAGACGTGCTGGAGAACGAGGAGCTCGCCGCCCGGCGCGGCCTGCTGCAGCGCCTGGACCCGCGGGTCAAGCTCGCGACGTTGGTACTCTTCGCCGTCGTCGCGAGCCTCGTGCACTCCATCTGGACGCTGCTCGGGCTCGTCGTCGTGACCGTCATCCTCGCCGCCGCGTCACGGGTGCCGGTGCTCTCCTTCATCCGCAAGGTTTGGCTGTCCGCCGCGCTACTGGCGTTCCTCATTGCCGCCCCCTCCGCGCTCTCCTGGTTCACGCCGGGGACGATCGCCTTCCAGGTCGGCCCCTTCGCGTTCACCGAGCCGGGTCTTCTCGGGGTGGCCACCCTGGTGACCCGCGTCGCGGCTGCAGCCGGATTCGCGCTGCTCATCATCTGGACCATGCGCTGGGCGGACATCCTGCGCGCGCTGACGGCGCTGCGCTTCCCCCAGGTCGTGGTCGCGACGCTCGCCATGACCCAGCGGCAGATCCTCACGCTGCTGCGGACCGTGGAGCAGATCCACCTGGCGCGCGAGAGCCGCACTCTGGCTCTGGGCACCGCACGGCAGAACCGCGACTGGGTCACCGAGCGCATGGCCTTCGTGGTGCGCAAGTCGATGAAGACCGCCGACGACGTCTACGACGCCATGCTCGCCCGCGGCTACACCGGCGCGGCGCCGTCGCTCCGCCGGCTGCACGTGGGTCCGGCCGACTGGGCCTGGGTCGCGGCGAGCGTCGCGCTGTGCGCACTCGCGCTCGCCGCGGGAAAGATGACGGCGTGACCGCCGCGCCTGACTACGTCCTGCGCGGCGTCTGCCACGAGTACCGGCAGGGCGAGGCCGCCCTGGCCTGCCTCGACCTCTCCATCCCGGCCGGCCAGCACGTCGCCATCGTCGGGGCCAACGGCTCCGGCAAATCGACGCTGCTCAAGGTGCTCGACGGGCTCGTCTTCCCCAGCTCCGGCGAGGTCATCGCCTTCGGCTCTTCGCTCACCGAGGAGGCGCTCGAGGACCCTGCGTTCCGCCGCGACTTCCGCGCCCGCGTCGGCTTCGTCTTCCAGGACGCCGACGTGCAGCTCTTCTGCTCCGACGTGCGCGACGAGCTCGCCTTCGGCCCGCTGCAGCTCGGTCTTCCCCGGGACGAGGTGCGGCAGCTTGTCACCGACGTGGCCGAGCACCTGCGCATCGACAAGCTCCTCGACCGGCCGCCGTACTCGCTCTCCGGCGGCGAGAAGAAGCGTGTAGCCATCGCCGCCATCGTCGCCATGCAGCCGCGCGTGCTGCTGCTCGACGAGCCGACCAACGCCCTCGACCCGCGCAGCCAGGTGTGGCTGCTGGACGTGCTGGACGAGTGGAAGCAGGAGGGGCGCACGGTCGTGATGGCCACGCACGATCTCTCGGCGGCCGCGGAGGCGGCCGACCGCATCGTCGTGCTCTCCGAGGAGCACGCGATCGTGGCCGACGGCACGCCTGAAGAGGTGCTCACGCAGCGCGACCTGCTGCTCTCCGTCAACCTGATCCACGAGCACACGCACCGGCACGCGTCCACGGCGCACCGGCACGCGCACGCGCACGGGCCCGGAGCGGACCCGCTGGCGATGCATCCGCACACGCACGGCGCCGCCGGGGACGAGGGCTGACAAGAAGGGCCTGCGGCGCGGGCCGCGGCGCAACGGCCGGGCCCTCGGCGTCGCCGCGCGGCCGCAAGGCTCACAAGTGGCACACGTCCATCCCGGCCGCCTCGGTCGCGGCCGTCGAATCGCGCACGTCCTCGATGGTGAGGGACTTGCCGAAGCCGGGCAGGACCGCTTCCGCGGCCGTGTCGATGCCGATGTCCGCCGACGTGCAGCCGGCGGCGACGAGCAGGGCCCGGCGGATCTCCCGCGGGAGAATCGAGAGGGCCGGGCCGCCGAGGACGCACAGTATGCACGAACGCGGCCGCACAGAAGACGGCGGCTGTAGCGCCCGCGGCCTCAGATCGACGACTCGCGCTCGGCGGCAGAGGCGGCGGCGGCGCTCATGGCGCCGGAGGCACGGCGGCGCCACGGCCACACGCCGTCCATCTCGACCTCGAGTGAGAAGCTCAGGAACGTCCGGATGAGGACGATAAGACCGAGACTGAGGACGTTCGGCCACGTCTGGTCCACCGCGACGGTGCGGATCAGGTCGTCAGAGAGGCGACGACTGGCGCGCGGCTTCTATCGCATCGCCCGTCGTCGACTCACGGTGCCGGCTCAACAGCACCACGGCGCCTACGCCGCCTACGCCGGTTAGTGATGGAAGCTGGACTCCTCGTCCTTGCGCACCAATGGAGGCTCCAGACTCTCGAGCCGCTTGACCTGCTTCTCCAGGTCGGCGAGCAGCATGTCGGCGACGTCGAAGGTGAAGCCGCGGCGCACCACGATGCGCAGCGCCGCGAGGTCCTCCCGGTTCTTGGGGAACGTGTAGGCCGGCACCTGCCAGCCGCGCTCGCGCAGCGCCGCCGAGACGTCGAACACGGTGAAGTTCTCGACGTCGTCCTTCAGCTTGAACGCGAACACCGGCAGTTCGTCGCCGCGGGTCAGCAGCTCGAACGGTCCCATGGTCGCGATCGCCTGCGCCGTGTACATGGCCACGTCGCGGGCGTAGCCCTGCACGCGTTTGTACCCCGCGAGCCCCAGGCGCAGGAAGTTGTAGTACTGGGCGACGACCTGCGAGCCCGGCCGCGAGAAGTTGAGCGCGAACGTCGGCATCTCGTCCCCCAGGTAGTTGACCCAGAAGATGAGGTCTTCGGGGAGGGCGTCGGCGTCACGCCAGATGGCCCAGCCGACGCCCGGGTACACCAGCCCGTACTTGTGCCCCGAGACGTTGATGGATTGCACGCGGGGCACCCGGAAGTCCCACTCGAGGTCCGGGTCGAGGAACGGCGCGATGAACCCGCCGGACGCGCCGTCGACATGGATCGGGATGTCGAGGCCGGTCCGCTCCTGGAGGTCGTCGAGCAACTCCGACGTCTTCTTGACGTCCTCGTAGCTGCCGTCGAACGTCGAGCCCATCACGACGACCACACCGATCGTGTTCTCGTCGCAGAGCTTGACCGCCTCCTCGGGCGAGAGGTGGTAGCGGTCGCCCTCCATCGGCACCAGACGCATCTCGACGTCCCAGTAGTTGGCGAACTTGTCCCAGCACACCTGGACGTTGATCCCGGTGACCAGGTTGGGATTGTCGATCGGCTTGCCCTCGGCCTTGCGCTTCTTCTGCCAGCGCCGCTTGAGCGCAAGGCCGCCGAGCATGGCCGCCTCGCTCGAGCCGGTGGTGGAGCAGCCGGTCGCCTTCTTCGGGTCGGGTGAGTGGAACAGGCGGCTCAGCATGTTGACGCAGCGCATCTCGATGGCGGCCGTCTGCGGGTACTCGTCCTTGTCGATCATGTTCTTGTCGAACGTCTCGGCCATCAGCTTGTCGGCGTATGGATCCATGTAGGTGGTGACGAAGGTGGCGAGGTTGAGCCGCGCGTTGCCGTCGAGCATCAGCTCGTCGTGGACGGTCTGGTAGGCCACCTCGCCGAGCATCTCCCCGGCGGGGAGTTCGTGCTTGGGGACGCGTCTGGCCTCGTTCGTGAAGACCTCATCCGCGGCCGCGGCGAGCCTGCTGTGGGCGATCGGGTTCCTGGGGTGCTGGAGAGGCACTGGTTACCTCCTGGTCACTTGACTGGCGAAGGTCATCGTACCCGCAGGGGAGGAATCGTCGACCGTCACGGCGGGCGGCGGCGCCGTCAGGGGGACGCGGAGGGTGCCGGGGACGCAGTCGCCTCCGGCGACGGTGTCGTCGAGGCGGAGGGAGAGACGGACGGTGAGGGGTCGGTGCCGGCCCTCGCCGTCGGAGTCGGCGACGGCGTGGCGGGCTCCTCAGAGGCGGCCGTCGGTGTCGCGACGCCGAGCGGGCTCCCCTGCGGCTGCGGCTCCGCGACCTGCGTGGGCGACGCCGAGACGAGCGGCGCCGCGGTCGGCGCCGGTGAGGACGACCGTGGCTTGGCAGGCGCGGCAACCGCGGTGCGGCGCACGTGCGCGGACGCGGCGGGAACGGCGCCGACGGCGGCGCCGGTCGTCACCGTGGCCACCGCGCGGGACACCGTGGGCGGCCTGCGGTCGGCGTGCGTGACGGCCACTTCCGCGGAGCCCACGGTCGCCGCCGCGGCGGCGATGAGCACCGCCGTCTTGACGGACGCGGGCAGGCCGAGCAGGGCGCCGATCCCTCCGCCCGTGGCCGCAAGCGAGGGGCCGACGAGCGGCAGGGCGACGCCGGGCGCCGTCAGCGCCGCGACCGGAAGCGGCATCGAGGTCGCCAGGCCGGGCGGAAGGGGCAGAAGCGGCAGCGCCACGAGCCCGACCGCCGAGCGAGGCAGCGGGCGGCCGACGGCCGCGCAGTGCACCTTGAAGCTCGCCCGGAAGGCGCGACGCGCCCGGGCGAGCAGCACCTCGACCGACCCCGGCGTGAGGTCGAGGCACGCCGCCACCTCCACCAGCGAGAGGCCGTGCACGTCCTTGAGGAGCAGCGCCGCCCGCTGGCGGCGCGTCAGGTCGCCGAGACTCTCCTCGAGCAGCCGCTGCAACTCGGACTGCTCGAAGGGGTCGTGCGGAGAGGTGACTTCCCGGTCCGGCGGCGCCAACGGCCGGCGAGCGGTCCACCGCAGGTGGTCGTAGCAGCGATTGAGCGTGAGGCGGTACAGCCAGGGACGCAGGAGCACCTCGCCGTCCTGGGGCAGCCGCTCGAAGGCGCGGAGCAGCACGTCCTGGGTGATGTCCTCGGCGTCGGGGGCGTGACGGACCACGCGGAGCGCCAGGCTGTAGATGCCGGCGGCGTACTCCTCGTGCAGGCACGCCAGTGCCTCGGGCGAGCGCCGCCGCAGCCCGTCGACGAGACGTTCGTCGCCGGGGCGGGCGTCGTCGCGGCGTACGCCGTCGTGCCTGTTCGACCTCCACACCCTGCCCACTGGCCTCCCCGGTCCCCGGAGACGGCCGCTCCGCGCGGCCCGCCTCTTAGCACCAACGTCCGGCTCGCCCCGCACCCTAACACCACGGCCCGGGATCTGTCCCCGCGCTAGGGGACGGCACGCCTCGGGCGTTGCAGGGAAGAACCCCCAATCCGCTCTCGAGGAGGAACACATGAGGAAGCTGCTGACCGTCGCCCTGGTCACTGTCGCCGCGCTGGTGGTGTGCGCCCCGGCGATGGCCTGGCCGGTCTCGCTGCCCTGGTGGCAGCCGATAGACCACTTCACCTGCGTGGGCAAGATCCAGTCCGTGGACACCACGGCCGGCACGGCGACCGTGAGAGTCCACCTTGCGTCGCGCGCCGTGGCAGATTCTATCGGCGAGGACCTCGTGGTCACCGCCGCGCCGGGCGCGAAGCTCTACAAGGCCTCCGGAGCCGCGCTCAAGCCCATCGCCCTCGGCGACCTGGTCGCCGGCGAGAAGTTGCGTGTGGAGGGCCGCGTGGACTACTCGTCGGGCGCTGCCGCGTACCTGGGCAAGCGCCTGGTCATGCGGCACATGCCGATCGACCTGGTGCGGCGCTTCGCGTTCCGCGGTGAGGTCACGGCGGTCGACCCGGCCGCCGGCACGCTCACCGCCGGCCTTGACAAGGTGACGCGGGCGCTCAGTCCCTACTACCGGAGCACCTGCACGTTCCAGGTCGCGCCGGGAGCGCGCCTCTGGGTCATGAAGAACGGGTGGCCGGTGAAGATCACCCTCACGGACGTCGTGGTCGGAGACAAGGTGTACGGGCAGGGCGGCGCCGACCGGAGCGTCCCGTCACTGCCCGTCTTCACCATCCGCTGGATGCTGGTGCGGCACGCCGCGACGGGGGCGTGACGCTCTGACAGTCTGACGCGCTGCGCCGGCGCTTCGTGCGCCGGCGCAGCGTGCGGTCACCGAGCTTCACTCGCCTCCGCCAGCGATTCGGCGATGCTGAGTCCAGCCTCCGGCCAGCGCTCATGCGCGAGAATCGCTGGCACACGGTCATCTGTGCCGCCCGCCTCCGTGAGAACGAGATCGAGTAGCGTGCGCACCTCGTCGAGGGCGAGGGTCTCCTCGAACGCGTAGAGCACTTCGCCCACGCCGAGCCGGGGAAGGTCGAGGGTGTCTTCTCTCGTCATGAAGAAGTTCTCGACCGTATCGGTGAAGTCGATGTCGGCGGCATTTCCTCGTCTCACCCCTCTCCGGCCGCTTGACGCAGGGCCGCGGCGAACTCGTCCTTGTCGATGTCCAGCACCTTGGCCACGCGCCGCGTGGCCTCCGGCAGCATCTGCTCCAGCCGGTCCACGCCGGTCTTGTCGCTGACCACGACCACGGCGCCGGCGACGTCCGCGAGGGAGGCGCCGAGCTCGTCGGCGTCCTTCCTGGGCAGGCTGCCCTCCGCGTGCCGCACCAGCGCGCCCGTGCCGGCGCCGATGAGCTCGAACGGGATGGCCACGAACGGCGTGAGCACGGTGAGCAGCGCGCCGACGCCGAACCCGGCCAGGATGTGATGACCGCTGCGCTCCTTGTGCGCCACGCTCAGGGCGCCGTCCTCGTCGCGCTCCAGGAGCGCGGCGTCGTAGGCGCCCACCCGCCCTTGCCGGTGAAGCGAGACCACGTTGTGGAAGTCGCGCTCCGTCGCCTCCGCGGAGTCGTACAGCCCCATGAACAGATGCACGGGATCGTGCGCCATGCTCTTACCTCCTCGGGAAAGTCCCGACCACTCTACCCCCGCTCCACGGCGACGGCGGAGCCCGACCGTAGCGTTCCGCGCTTCAGACTCGGAGCACCGGAGCCGATGATCTTAGTGCCAACAGCTCCCGGCGCGGGCGGGAGTGGGTAACAGAGGGTGGGGCCGGCGCGCACGCGCCTGCGCACTACAAGGAGGACTGGACCATGGGACGATGGGGACGGAGCTGGCAGCTGGTCAAGCTGTGCTGGGGCGTGCTGGGGCAGGACAAGGAACTCGTGGTGTTCCCCATCGTGTCCGCCATCGCGGTCGTCATCGTCACGGGGACGTTCATCATGCCGGGGTTCTTCACCGGGTACTGGGACGCGTTCGCCGGCAGCCAGGACCAGAGCATCCCGGTGAGCGCGTGGCTGCTGCTGATCCTCTTCTACCTGGTGCAGTACTTCGTCATCATCTTCTTCAACGCGGCGCTGGTCAGCGCTGCCATGGTGCGCCTCAAGGGCGGCGACCCGACGCTGGGCGACGGACTGCGTGGAGCCTGGAGCCACATGGGCGCGATCCTAGGCTGGGCCGCCATGGCCGCCACCGTCGGCCTGCTTCTCCAGTTGCTGCGCTCGCGCGGCGGGATCGGGGGAGCCATCGCCGCCGCGCTCGGCGGGCTGGCCTGGAACATCATCACCTTCCTCGTCGTGCCGGTGCTGGTCGTTGAGGGCGTCGGGCCCGTCGGGGCGATCAAGCGCAGCGGCTCGCTGCTCAAGAAGACGTGGGGCGAGCAGGTCATCGGCAACGCCGGGATCGGCCTCATCTTCGGGGTCGGCGCCTTCCTGATCGGGATCGCGGGCGTGACGCTCGGCGTCGTCATCATCAGCGCCGGAGCCACGTGGGCCGGCGTGGCGGTGATCGTCATCGCCATCCTGGCGGTCGTCATCCTCGCGATGCTCGGATCGACCCTGCACGGCATCTACTCCGCGGCGCTGTACCAGTACGCCGTCGACGGCGACACCGGCATGTTCACCGCCGAGATGATGGAGGGGGCGTTCCGGGCCAAGAAGGGCGACGCGGCGCGCCTGTGAGCCGAGCCTCTCGAGGTGACAACCTGAACGCGGTCCGATAGCGTCCCGGCATGACCATCTTCCTGTCGCTCGCGCCTGCCTGGCTCGACACCGTCTTCTACATCTACTGGGTCGTCCTCATCATCTTGCTGATCATGGACGACCGCGAGCCGTCCATCACGCTGGCGTGGCTGTCTATCCTGCTCTTCCTGCCGTTCGTCGGTGTGGTGTTCTACGTGTTCTTCGGCCGCGACTGGAAGGTCGTCGCGCGGCGCCACGGCTGGATCGACAAGCTGCGCGAGACCGAGCAAGCGGAGATGGCGCCGATCTACGCGCGCAACGTGCAGGCGATCGCCCGCTTCTACGACGAGTGGGGCGACTCCATCTCCGAGCCGATCTCGCGGGCGATCTCCAAGGAGAACGTCGCCCGCGTGCTCCCCGCGGCGTCGCTCGAGCTCTACAACGACGGCGCCACCAAGTACCGGCGCCTCAAGGAGGACCTGGCCGGCGCCCGGCGGTTCATCCACATGCAGTACTTCATCTGGGAGCAAGACCGCCTCACCGCCGAGCTCGTGCCGATCCTGTTCGACCGGCTCGCGGCCGGCGTCGAGGTCCGCATCATGTACGACTGGATGGGCTGCATCTCGTTCGGCAAGCGAGAGCTGAAGCAGCTCAAGCGCGCCGGCGCGCAGGTGGAGGCGGACGTCACCGACCTCCTGCGCATCAACTACCGCAACCACCGCAAGATCGTCGTCATCGACGGTGAGATCGGCTACACCGGCGGCATGAACGTCGGCCAGGAGTACATCGACGGCGGCGAGCGCTTCGCCACCTGGCGCGACACCCACATGCGCATGACGGGCCAGGCGGTGGCCTCGCTCGAGAAGCTCTTCGCGGCGCGCTGGTGGGAGCACAAGAAGAACGACGGCGAGGACCTCTTCGCCGAGAAGTACATGCCGGCGCCCGACCCCGACGCGGTCGCGAACGGCACGCTCACGGAAGTGGCCGCGCAGGGCGTCGAGGACCCCTGGAGCGCGGCCCGTCGCACGCACATGGTGGCCATCGGGCAGGCGGAGGAGTCGGTGTGGATCCAGTCGCCGTACTTCATCCCGGACTACAGCATCTACGACGTGATGATCAACGCCGCCCTCAGCGGCGTCGACGTCCGCTTCATGATGACCGGCATCCCCGACAAGAAGATCGCCCTGTGGGCGGCGCAGACGTACTACCGCAAGCTCCTCGAGGCGGGGGCGCGCATTTTCCTCTACGAGGCCGGCTTCCTGCACGCCAAGACCATCGTCGTGGACCACACGGCCAGCGCCGTGGGTACCATGAACATGGACCAGCGCAGCCTCAAGCTGCACAAAGAGCTGATGGTGTGGGTGTTCGACAAGGAGTTCTCCATGCAGGTCGCGGACGCGTTCTCCGACGACATGACCAGGTGCCACGAGGTGACGCTGGACGACATCCGCTCCATCGGCCGCCTCAAGAGGTTCCGCAACCAGGCGGCCCGGCTCTTCTCCAACGTGCTCTGACCCGACGGCCGAGGAGGCCCGGACGGCCCCGACCGATCCCCAACCGCGTACCACCATCACGGTGGTCAAGGGCAAGTCCCGCAACGGCACGGCCGTGTGGATCAAGCGTGCCGTGATCCTGGGCCTGACCGGGCTCGGCCTGTACGTCGTGTGGCCGAGCCTCGCCGCGGTCTTCTCCGCGGGCCCCCAGCTCAAGCACGTCAACCCGCTGTGGGGCATCCCGATCGTGCTCGCCGAGCTCGCCAGCTTCGCCTGCATGTGGGCGCTCCTGCGGCTGGCCCTCGACGTGAAGCCCTGGTTCCCGGTCGCGACGGCCCAGCTGGCCGGCAACGCGTTCAGCCGCATCGTCCCGGGCGGCGCCGCCGCCGGCGGCGCCATGCAGTTCGACATGCTGCGCCAGGCGGGCGTCGGCACCACCTGGGCGGCGACCGGCGTCACCGCCGTCTCCCTCATCTCGACGGCGACCCTGTTCGGGCTGCCGGTGATCAGCATCATCTCGATCCTGATCACCGGGGCCTCCGTGGAGCGCAACCTCTTCCACGTCGGCTCGATCGCCGTCGTCGTATGCCTCGGCTTGCTCGCCGGCGGAGCCGTCCTTCTGTTCGCCGACGGTCCTCTCCGCGGGCTCGGCGTCATCATCCAGTCCCTCCATAACCGGCTGCTGCGCCAGCGCAAGCCGATGGAGGGGCTGCG
>CAVOMB010000053.1:0-24651 GCA_963696935.1 uncultured Thermoleophilia bacterium
GACGCCGCTGCGCAGCAAGGAAGAGGCACACGACTACCGCTACTTCCCCGAGCCCGACCTGGTGCCGCTCGAGATCGACCCCGCCTGGGTGGAGGAGCTGCGCGCGACGCAGCCGGAGCTGCCCGAGGCGCGCGTGGAGCGCTTCATGGAGCAGTACGGCCTGTCGCGCGCCGACGCCGCCGTGCTCGGCTCGGCCGGCGCGCTCGCCGGCTTCTACGAGGAGGTCGTGGTGGCCGGGGCCGGCGCCAAGCCGGCGGCCAACTGGGTGATGGGCGAGTACCTCGCCCACCTCAACGCCGCCGGCCTCGAGGCCGGCCACGGCCACGTCACCTCCGAGCGCCTCGCCAAGCTCGTGAAGCTCGTCGAAGACGGCACCGTCTCGACGAGCGCCGGCAAGGAGGTCTTCGCGCTCATGATCGAGGAGCGCGCCGAGCCCGAGGCGGTGCTCGAGCAGCACGGCCTGGGCCAGATCAGCGACACCTCCGAGCTCGAGGCGATCGTCGCCGAGGTCGTCGCCGGCAACCCCGCCCAGGTCGAGCAGTACCGCGGCGGCAAGCAGCAGGTCATCGGGTTCTTCGTCGGCCAGGTGATGAAGGCCAGCGGCGGGCGCGCCAACCCTCAGGTCGTCAATGACCTGCTGCGCAAGCACCTTCAGGGCTGAAGGCATGTCGGCCGGCGCGCTCCGCGCGCCGGCCGACAGCTTGTCCGAGGCTCATGGTCGTACGATCAGCTACGTCAATAGCACCGAGTGCTATGTTGCTCTTGACTCTCTCTCTCGTATGATCTGCCTGCCGCGCGAGCGGCGTCCCAGGGGCCCCGGGGGCAAGAAGACACGAACGGCAAGAGAGGAGGATCCATCGGCTGTGAAGCCCGTTCAAGGTGAATGAAAGGGTGCAGCATGGATGTAGCGCAATCTCGCAGAATCATAGCTGCGGTGGCCGGGGTGGCGATCGCCGCCGCGGTCATGCTCGCCGGATCCTACGTGCTGTTAGGTACCGGCGAGGACTACGCGGCAGGCGGCCCGGAATCGTCCCCCTCGGCAGATTCGGGCGGCGCCGGCAAGGTGATATCTGACGTTCGGACGACGACGGCTCTCGATCCCGACGTCGCGTTGGTGACCGTGCCACTCGGCGTCGACTTCAAGGTCCCCGGCGTCTTCTACGGCGCCAAGGCCGAGGCGCCGATTCAACTCGATCTCCAAGGCGACAAGGGCATGACACAGGACTGCTTCGGCAGGGGCCAAGCAGGTCTCGTCACGCCCGACGGCCGTTACTTGCTCTACCACTACTGCCGCTGGCTGAGAAGCTTCCCGTCTGAGGCTCCTGGCGAGCCATCGGCGGACGACGGCACGCCGCTCGCGACACCGTCGATTCGCATTCTGGATCTCGAGACGGGCAAGGACTCAGTCCTCGTGGCAGGCGCAAGGTCGATGGCGTGGCGCGCCGACGGGATGTTCGCCTATGCGCAGGGCGTCGAACCTGACTACCGCTACAACGAGCGCTATCTGCAGCGCGTCGTCGTTCAGCAGGGGCTCGACGGAACGCCTGTTCCGTGGACCAAGGATGAGGACTTCTACTCGGTTGTGCAGTGGGCCGGGGACTCTCTGCTCGTCTGGCGGGAGCTTCCTGGCGCGGGCGAGGAGCTCGTGGCTTTCGACGGGCCGAACAAGGCGAGGGTCGTCCTGCGACCTGAGGAAGGGACGCTGGTGAGCGTTAGTCCCGACGGGTCTCGCCTGCTCGTCTGGTCGGGCGGTCCCACTCAGGCAGAGAATCCCCTGACCTTGCGTGAGATCGACTTGAAGAGCGGCAGGCAGATCGCGCGCCTCTCACTGGACGGCGCTACTGACCCCGCCAGCGGAGAGCCGATCACCGCGATCCTCTCCGGCACATGGGAGGGGGACAGAGTGGTGGTCAGCCTTACTCGGGCCGACTTGGCCGTCATCTCGGCCAAGGGAGACGGGCTTGAGTTGGAGCGCATCGTCACGCTGTCCTACCCGAAGCGGCTTCCGGATAGCATCGATCAGCTCCGTCTCGAGGGCGAGAACAGGGTGATTGCAGTCGTCTCCGAAGGGTCCGACCCGGACGAGCTGGAGCGAACCTCAGTCATCGTCTACGACCTTCTCACAGGTGCATGCACCCGATGGGTTGCGCCCAATGGGCGCGCGATGACGCTGCTCGTGTACAACCCCAGTCGACCTCTGTAGAAAGGGGCAGTCACGATGGCGTCTGTGATCCGCGCGAAATGCGTGATACTGCTTCTTCTTCTGACGTGTGCCGGCCTTGTGGCTACGGCGATCCCAGGAGCGGCGTACGCGGCAGTGACTGGTCATTTCGAGTACTACCGTAACGGCACGAACAACAACGGCAGGCTCTACTGGAAATGGACCAACAACGGCCCTCCAGTCAACTCGGTCGATTGGCGAGCGGGCTCTGGCAGCGAACACAATGACAATACGAACGGTTGGCTGCCGACGGGCTGGTACAAAATTAGAGGCATTGGAACCACTACGACGCCAAGATCAACGGCAGGGTGTGGTATCTCTCGGACAAGGAGAGCAAGAGCCATCCAGGGACCATCCGCTCCGGCCTATTCATACACACCGAGGAGACTCCATCGAACGGCCAAGGGAGCATCGAATCGGAGCGCTGGGATGGGCCGTCCGACTACATCTCGCTCGGGTGCGTCAAGGTCTCTTACGGCAACATACCCGCCGTCCATACTCGCTGGACGGACTACGGGGGTTCCACCGCACACGGTGACGGGTCTCCGTATCCCATTGGAAGCAAGTTGCTCGTGTCGGACTGATTCAAGCTGATGCCCCGGCCTGTCTGGATGCGACCATCGGGCAGGGGACCTCGTAGCAACTACGGACCGGGGCGGCGTTCGCCGCCCCGGTCCCTCTCGATGCTTCTCCTGCGATGGCGCTCTTCTTCTGCGAAGACCGAGAGCCTTGATCGTGTACGCGCGGTCACGATAGGAAAAGGTCCTAGTGCTCTGCGTCATGGGCCTCTCGAGAGGCAGCGAGTCTGAGGGCATGATTGCGGCATGGGCGAGACCGGCGCCGTGTCTCTTGGCGAAGAGGATCGCCTCATGCCTCTCGCCTGAGCGCGCTCCAGCTCGTTGCCCGCTGGAGCGGTGTTGCGGGCTCGCATCGTTTCGCTGGGCCGCCGGAGAGGGACCTCCGAGCTGGCCCCGCGACTCGGCGTCTCTCACCGCACAGTGATCGCCTGGCGAGAGCGCGACCGCGCCCGGGGCATAGCAGCACTCTCCGATGCGCCTCGCTCGGGCCGGCCGAAGAGCGTCGTCGAGGCGGGGATCTCGGCCGTCCGCTCGAGGCGTCACCGCCCGCACTCGGCGTGACCACGGGTTGAGCGGCCTGCTCGCCGCCGAGGCTCAGAGTCGGGGACGCGACCACTTCTCTACCAGGCCCCGACTTCAGCCGCTTATGAGCTGCAGTGACGTAGATGTTGCCGCTTTGCGGATCGCCGACGAAGATGCGGGCCGAGCAGCTCGGCTGCCCGGCCCGTGCTCCAATGGCCGACCACGGGGCAAGCTTCGAGCGATTCCCTCGCATAGTCCCACTGTGACAGTCGCCTTGCGACCATGCGAGGAGGCGGGGATAATGCGGGATGCTTCGCGACGCTGCTCCGTCTGGTTGCGGGGCCTGTACCTTTGACAACCGCGCTTCCGCGGTAGCATCCCTGGGGTTCCCTGAAGGGTGTTGCCACCAGGAACCAGCAGGCAGGTGACCATGACCAGCGACCTCTCAAGCTTCGTCATCGCTCCACGGAGCCGTCCGGCCGAGCCGGCCGTCCGCATCGACGACACCACCCTCCGCGACGGCGAGCAGACCGCCGGCGTGGTCTTCAGCAACCACGAGAAGATCCGTATAGCCAAGCTGCTCGACGAAGTGGGCGTGCACCAGATCGAGGTCGGCATCCCGGCCATGGGCGGCGACGAGAAGACGACCATCAAGGAGATCGTCGACCTCGGGCTCGACACCTCCATCCTGGCCTGGAACCGCGCCGTGCTCGACGACATCAAGCACTCCATCGACTGCGGCGTGGACGCCGTGGCCATCAGCATGTCGGCCAGCGACATCCACATCGAGCACAAGCTGGCCAAGTCGCGCCAGTGGGTGCTCGACCAGATCCGCGAGTGCGTGGCGTTCGCCAAGGACAAGAACCTGTACGTCTCGGTCAACGCTGAGGATGCCTCGCGCGCCGACCTCGAGTTCCTCCTGCGCTTCGGCCACGCGGCCAAGGATGAGGGCGCCGACCGCCTGCGGTTCTGCGACACCCTCGGCATCCTCGACCCGTTCGACACCTACAACGTCATCACGTTCCTCATCAAAGAGGGACTGAACATCGAGATGCACACGCACGACGACTTCGGCATGGCCACGGCCAACGCCCTGGCGGGCATCAAGGCCGGCGCCACCTACGTCAACACGACCGTCAACGGCCTTGGAGAGCGCGCCGGCAACGCGGCGCTCGAAGAGGTCGTGATGGCGCTCAAGTACCTCGGCAAGGTGGACGTGGGCCTGCACACCAGCCGCTTCCGCGAGCTGTCCGAGTACGTCGCCGCCGCGTCGGCGCGCACCATCCCGGCGTGGAAGAGCATCGTGGGCACCAACGTGTTCGCCCACGAGAGCGGCATCCACGCCGACGGCGTGATCAAGAACCCGCTCAACTACGAGGCGTTCGCGCCCGAGGACGTGGGCCTCGAGCGCCAGATCGTGGTGGGCAAGCACTCCGGCTCGCGCACGATCTACCGCAAGTTCCAGGAGTTCGGGCTGGAGCTCACGCGGGAGGACTGCAACGGCATCCTCGCGCTCGTGCGCAAGACGTCGGTGGAGCTCAAGCGGGCCCTGTTCGACAAGGAGCTCATGTACATCTACCAGGATTACCTCGGCCGCCTCGGCGACGCCGTACCCATGGGCACCACGCGGTCGGCAGGCCCGGAGGGGCCCGACGCACCCGTCCCGGCTCCGGGGGCGGGGTCTTGACCGCCACCCTCGCCGAGAAGCTGCTGGCCGGCGCGGCCGGGCTCGACACCGTAGTGCCCGGCCAGATCGCCGTCTGCGACGTCTCGGTGGCGATCGCCCAGGACGGCACCGGGCCGCTGGCCATCGAGCAGATCCGGGAGCTCCGCATCGCCCGGGTGCAGGCGCCGGAGTGCGTGTTCTTCATCGACCACGCGGCCCCGGCGCCGCGCAGCGAGCTCGCCAACGCGCAGAAGACCATCCGGGCGTTCTGCGCCGAGTCGGGCGCCACGCTGAGCGACGTCGAGATGGGCGTGTGCCACCAGCGGGTCGCCGAAAGCTACGCCAAGCCCGGCGACCTCGTCATCGGCGCCGACTCGCACACCTGCATGGCCGGCGCCCTGGGGGCGTTCGGCACCGGCATGGGCAGCACCGACGTCGCCGTGGGCATGGCCACCGGCAAGACCTGGCTGCGCGTGCCCGAGACGTTCCGCATCGAGGTCGAGGGCGCGTTCGCCGACGGCGTCGAGGCCAAGGACCTGATGCTCACGCTCATCGGGCAGCTGGGCGCCGACGGCGCCACGTACAAGGCGCTCGAGTTCGGTGGGCCGGGCATCGACGCGATGCCCATGCCCGGCCGCCTGACGCTCAGCAACATGAGCGTGGAGGCCGGCGCCAAGTGCGGCCTCATGCCGAGCGACGCGGCCACGCGGGCGTTCCTCGAGGCCCAGGGCCGCGGGGATGCGTGGCGGTCGCTCGCGGCCGATCCGGGCGCCGCGTACGAGCGCGTGGTGTGCTTCGACCTCGGCGCGATCGTGCCGACGGTGGCCAAGCCGCATACGGTGGACAACACGGCTGGCGCGGCGGAGCTCAAGGGCACGAAGGTCGATCAGGTCCTCATCGGCACGTGCACCAACGGCCGCCTCGAAGACCTGCGCTCGGCGGCGCGCATCCTGCGCGGGCGCCGCCGCGCCCCGGGTACGCGCCTGATCGTGACCCCGGCCTCGCAGGCCACGGCGCGCGCCGCCGCCAAGGAGGGCCTGTTCGACGTGTTCTGGGACGCCGGCGCCGTGGTCACCAACCCCGGCTGCGGCGCCTGCGTGGGCATCCACGAGGGCATCCTGGCCGACGGCGAAACGTGCATCAGCACGGCCAACCGCAACTTCCACGGGCGGATGGGTAACCCTGAAGCCTTCATCTACCTTGGATCGCCGGCCACCGCGGCCGCTTCGGCCGTGGCCGGCGAGATCACCGACCCCCGCGAGTTTCTCTAGAAAGGAGGACGCCGTGGCCAAGCAGTACAGCGCGCCGCCGGAGATGGTCATCGACCCCAGCAAGCGCTACACCGCGACGATCAGCACCGACAACGGTGACATCATCGTCGAGCTCTTCGCCGACAAGGCGCCGCGCACCGTCAACAACTTCGTGGTGCTCGCACGCGACGGCTACTACGACGGAGTCACGTTCCACCGCGTCATCAAGGGCTTCATGGCCCAAGGCGGAGACCCTACAGGTACAGGCGCTGGAGGGCCCGGCTACAAGTTCGCCGACGAGTTCCACCCGGCCCTGCGGCACGACCAGCCGGGCATCCTCTCCATGGCCAACGCCGGGCCGGGCACCAACGGCTCGCAGTTCTTCATCACCTACGTGGCGACGCCGCACCTGGACGACCGGCACACCGTGTTCGGCCGTGTGATCGCGGGCATGGACGTCGTCGAGGTCATCCCGGAGCGCGATCCGCAGCGGGCGCACGAGCCCGGCATCGCCATGAACTCGGTCGTCGTCACTGAAGAGGAGTGGGTCACTTGAGCAGCCCTCGCAGGGACGCTGTCGAGCGGGGCGCCGGAGGCACACCGCTCAGGGACGAGCTCCTGACGGGCCGGGCGTGGCTCTTCGGTGACGACATCAGCACCGACCACATCGCGCCTGGCCGCCTCTTCCACCTGCGCACCAACATGCCCGAGCTCGCCAAGCACGTGCTCGAGGACGCCCGCCCGGAGTTCGCCGGCGAGATGAAGCCCGGCGACTTCGTGGTCGGCGGCCGCAACTTCGGCCTGGGCTCCAGCCGCGAGCACGCGCCGCGCATCATCAAGCTGGCCGGCGTGGGGGCGGTGCTGGCGCAGAGCTTCGCGCGCATCTTCTTCCGCAACTCCATCAACGTCGGCCTGCCCGTGCTGCAGTGCGAAACGAGCGGCATCGGCGAGCAGGACGAGCTGCAGGTGGACCTGAGCGCCGGTGAGGTGAGGGACCTCACCACCGGCGCCGTCATCCCGTTCGTCCCGCTGCCGCCGGTGATGGTGACCATCCTGAACGACGGCGGTCTCGTCGCCCACGTCAAGAAGCACGGCGGCTTCGCGCTGCCGGGAGGACCCCAAGCATGACCTACACCGTCACTCTGATCCCCGGCGACGGCACGGGCCCGGAGCTGGCCGCCGCGCTCGAGACCGTCATCGCCGCCACCGGCGTGCCTATCGTCTGGGAGGTGCACGACGCCGGCCTGGGCGTGATGGAGGAGTACGGTACGCCGCTGCCCGAGCACGTGCTCGAGTCGGTCCGCCGCACCAAGGTGGCGATCAAGGGTCCGATCACGACGCCGGTTGGCAAGGGCTTCCGCAGCGTCAACGTGGCGCTGCGCAAGGAGCTCGACCTGTACGCCTGCCTGCGTCCGTCCAAGACGCTGAAGGGCGTGCGCACACGCTTCGACGACATCGACCTCGTCATCGTGCGCGAGAACACCGAGGACCTCTACGCCGGCATCGAGCACATGGTCACCGACGACGCCGCCGAGAGCATCAAGATCATCACGCGCAAGGGCACCCAGCGCATCGCGCGCTTCGCGTTCGACTACGCGCGCGGGAACGGCCGCAAGAAGGTCACCGCGGTGCACAAGGCCAACATCATGAAGTTCACCGACGGGCTGTTCCTGCGCGTCTGCGGCGAGGTCGCGGAGGACTATCCCGACATCGAGTTCGAGGACCGCATCGTCGACAACATGTGCATGCAGCTGGTGCAGAAGCCGGAGCTGTACGACGTGCTCGTGCTGCCCAACCTGTACGGCGACATCGTCAGCGACCTGTGCGCCGGCCTCGTCGGCGGACTCGGCGTGGCCCCCGGCGCCAACATCGGCGACGACGCGGCCGTGTTCGAGGCCGTCCACGGCAGCGCGCCCAAGTACGCGGGCCAGGACAAGGTGAACCCGACGGCCCTGCTGCGCTCCGGGGTGCTGCTGCTCGACCACCTCGGCGAGGACGCGGCGGCGCGGAAGATGGAAGACGCCATCGCCGCCGTGATCGCCGAGGGCAAGGACGTCACCTACGACCTCGGCGGCTCGGCCGGCACGTCCGGCATGGCCGCCGCCATCGCCGCCCGCATCGCCGGCTGACGGGACGGCCGCCGGCGCTGCGCCGGGCGGCCGGTCCCTCGAGGAGGCTCGTCATGGACGAGGAGCGCCACATCAACCTGCACGCCACGCCCGAGATGATGTCGGGCGTCTACGCCAACTTCGCCAACGTCAGCCATTCGGACTACGAGTTCTCTATCACCTTCGTCCGCCTGGACCACGAGAGCGACGACGGCGCCGGCGAGCTCAACGGCGTCGTTGTGAGCCGCGTGAATCTCTCGGCCCGGTTCATGAAGGAGCTCGTGGACGCCATGAACGACAACTACGCCAAGTGGCTGCAGGCGGAGAACATCAAGAACCTGCCGGAAGCACCCGGGCACGAGCAGCCCACCGACGAGGTCTGAGCGTCCTGCGCGCGGCTCGCGCTGAGGCAGCCGCGCTCCAAAGGGACCCTTACCGCGGCGGCGGCGAACGCCAGTTCGTCCGCGCCGCCCTCCGGCGCACCAGAATGGCCAACGACGCGCGCCTTTCGGCTCCTTTTTGCCCTGCATTCCGCAGCTTTCGATGCGTTGCCGCGCCGGGGCCCGGTCGGCTAGAATGGTAGAGCCTGTACTCCCACGTTCTCCTTGGTCCGCGGCTGGAGCCGCCGCGGTCCGCCGGGGGGGAACCGTGGCGATCCTTATCGCACGTCTTCAGGAGGACGCAGTGGACTTCTACCAGGGCAAGGTGCTCAGGCTCGACTTGAGCACAGGCACCTCTACCGTGGAGCCGCTCAACATGGAGTGGGCCGAGCGGTACATCGGCGGCAAAGGTCTGCTGCTGCGCTACATGTGGGACGAGGTGCCGCCGAAGGTCGACCCGTGGGCACCGGAGAGCCCGGTCATCCTCATGACCGGCCCGTTCGCCGGCACCAACGTCAGCACCGCCTCGCGCCTCGTCGTCGGCTGCAAGAGCCCGCAGACCGGCATCCTCAACGACAGCTATGTCGGCGGCTCGTTCGCCCCGGAGCTCAAGTTCGCCGGCTACGACGTTGTGATCATCACCGGCGAGTCGCCCGAGCCGGTCGTCGTCACCATCAGGGACGACGTCGTCAGCTTCATCCCCGCCGAGCCCAAGTACTGGGGCATGGAGACGTCGACCATCGAGCGGGCCATGCGTGACGACTTCGACCCCGACGCCAAGACCCTCTCCATCGGGCCCGGCGGGGAGCAGAAGATCGTCTGGGCCTGCCTCTCGACCGACCAGTACCACAAAGCCGGGAGGGGCGGTCACGGCGCGCTCTGGGGTCACAAGAAGCTCAAGGCCATCGCGGTGCGCGGCACCGGCAGCGTGAGCGTCGGCGACGCTAAGGCGTTCCTCGCCGACATGCGCCGCATCCACAGCGAGTTCGTCCTCACCGAGGACAACCTGTGGGCCAATGAGGAGGGTACGCCGGTCCTCGGCCAGATCATGAGCGACGCCGGTGTGATCCCGACGCGCAACTGGTCCAGCGGCAGTTTTGACAAGATGGAGGGCATCAACTCCGACGCCTACCTGAAGATCCGCACCAAGAACCGCGCGTGTTACCAGTGCGCGATCGGCTGCCGCCAGTTCCACGAGATCGCCGGCATCGCCGGCGAGGGCCCCGAGTACGAGACGATCGCCATCTGCGGCGCCAACTGCGGTGTCGGTGACATCGCCGCGCTCGCCAAGTTCAACCAGGAGTGCGACGAGCTCGGCCTGGACACCATCTCCACCGGCGCCGTCGTCGCCTTGGCGATGGATCTGACGGAGAAGGGCATCCACGACTTCGGTCTGCGTTTCGGCGAGGTCGACACGTACGTCACGGCGCCCGCGCTCATCGCGTCGGGTGAGGGCATCGGTGCCGAGCTCGCGCTCGGCACTCGCGCGCTGGCCGCCAAGTACGGCCATCCGGAGCTGGCCATGGAGGTCAAGAACATGGAGCTGCCGGGCTACGACCCGCGCGGCGCGTTCGGCATGAGCCTGGGCTACGCCACGTCGGACCGCGGCGGCTGCCACATGCGCACCTATCCGATCGCCGACGAGATCGTGGGCGGTGCGCTACCGCCGGACACTCTTGAGGGCAAGGCCATGAAGATCGTCTGGGGCAACCCGGCCGAAGGCATGATCGGCGAGAACTTCAGCTCCGTGAAGTTCAGCGGCATCTGGTGCGACTTCTGGGCGGTGACGCCGGAGCAGATCGGCCAGATCTTCAAGCACGCCTGGAAGCACGAGTGGACCGACGACGAGGTGTTCCAGGTCGGCGAGCGCATCTGGAACCTCGGGCGCCTGTTCAACCTGCGTGAGGGTGTCGAGCCCGACGACATCCCGCACAAGCTGTACATGGAGGAGGGCGCCCACACCACCGGCGCGTCCGCCGGCCGCGCCATCGGCACCGAGACGTTCAAGAACGCCCTGCAGGAGTTCTACCAGATCCGCGGGTGGGACGAGCACGGCGTACCCAGCGAAGCCAAACTCGCCGAGATCGGCGTGGACGTGCGCCTCTAAGGCGTCACGCCGGACGAAGGAGAACCGATGCCTCACGTGATGATCTCGAGCAAGAAGTGCACCGGCTGCCACATGTGCGAGCTGGCTTGCTCTGCGTTCCATGAGGGCGTGTACCGCCCCTCGGTCGCTCGCCTCTTCAGCGAGTGCAACCCCACCACCGGCGCCACCAAGGGCCACACCTGCCTGCAGCTCGGCTGCGTCAAATGCCAGAAGGCGTGCCCCAACGACGCCATCGTGACCAAGGAGATCACGCTGAAGATCGCCGGCGACTTCGGCTCCAGGGAGAAGGTGGGCGAAAGCGTCAAGGGCTACGTGCTCGTCGTCGACGAGGAGCTGTGCACCAACTGCGGTGATTGCTACGACGTGTGCCCCACCGGCGTCATCCACGAGCACCCGGACCGCAAGGTCGCCTTCAAGTGCGACCTATGCGACGGTGACCCGCAGTGCATCGCCTTCTGCCAGAACCCGCACGTGCTGGCGGTAGACCTCAAGGTCGACAAGGCCGACCGTGACCTGCAGGCGGCTCCTGCCTGACATGCCGACGAGCTACGTGAGACTCCCCGTCGGCATGACCACGGCCGACGGCAGCAAAGAGGTCGAGTGCCACGGCGTCACCGTGCGTGAGGTGATCGATGAGGCTATCGCCGTGGAGCCGCGCATGCGCGCCCGCATCTTCCGCGAGGATGGGCGCATGTTCGCCGGCGTGTTCCTCAACGGCCGTAACGTCAACGCGTTCGACGGCATGGATACCGCCGTGAACGACGGCGACAAGCTGAGCGTGCTCCCGCCGATGTCGGGCGGCTGACGCGGAGCCCCACGCGATCCGCGGACGGGGCGGGAGCTCGCGAGGAGCGCCCGCCCCGTCCTCGTTGGTAGACTTGCCCCATGACCGAGCAGCACCGATCCAGACTGGAGACCATCGGACTCGCCGACGCCGTGTACGGGCGCGCCAGCGTGCGCAGGTACACGGACGAGCCCGTGCCGCGCGACGACGTGGAGGCCATGGTCGGCCTCGCGGTGCGTGCGGCCACCGCCGGCAACGCCCAGGGCTGGCGGTTCGTCGCGGTCGAGGACGTCGCCACCCGGGCCGCGATGAAGGCCGCGGTGGACGCCGCCATCGACGAGATGGCGGCGTGGCCCGAGGTCCGGGATCGCGAGAAGGACCTCAAGGCGTACCGGACCTACGCCACCTTCTTCGGCGGGGCGCCGCTGGTCATGGCCGTCTTCAGCCTGCCGTATCGGTCCCTCGGCGACGAGCTGCTTTCCGAGCACGGCGTGTCGTACGAAGGGCGTGACCGTGTACGCCAGCGGCCCGACCTCCAGAGCATCGGTGGAGCCGTCCAACTGCTCTGCACGGCGGCGCACGCCATGGGCTACGGCTCGTGCTGGATGACGGCGCCGGTGCTCGCGGCTCCGGCCATCGAGGAACTGCTCAAGATGGAGCCGCCGGCCCAGCTCGTGGCCGTCGTGCCCGTCGGGCGGCCGGCCACGGCCTCCAGGCCGTCGAGCCGCCACCCGCTCTCCGACGTCCTCGAGTTCCGCTGAGCATGGGTACGCCCCGCTCCGTCGCCGGCCGGTGCGCCGACATCCTCGCCGGCGCCGCTCCGGACCAGGACGACCTCGAGACGCTGCTCGAGGCCGGTGACGAGGCTCCGCTCGTCTACTCCGCCGCCCGTGAGATGCGCTCCCGGCACACGGGCGACGCCGTCTTCCTCTATGGGTTCGTCTACTTTTCCACGTACTGCCGCAACGCATGCGCCTTCTGCTTCTACCGCGCCGACAACGACGAGTGCCCGCGCTACCGCAAGACCAGCGACGAAGTGGTGGAGATCTGCCGCGACCTCGCCGCCTCCGGGGTCGTGCTGCTGGACCTCACCATGGGGGAGGACCCCCTGATCCACGACGACCCCGCGACACTGAGCGAGCTGATAGGCGCGGTGACCGAGGCGACGGGCACGCCCGTCATGATCTCCCCAGGCGTGCTGCCCGAGACGGTGCTGCGCGACCTGCGCGGGGCTGGGGCCGACTGGTACGCGCTGTACCAGGAGACCCACACGCGCGAGCTGTACGAACGGCTGCGCGTGGGGCAGCCCTTCGAGGAGCGCGTCGAGGCCCGCGACGCCGCTCGCCGCGCCGGGCTGCTCGTCGAGGACGGGCTGCTCACCGGCATCGGCGACACCGCCGCCGACCGCGCCGCCTCCATCGTCGCCATGCGCGCGGCCGGCTGGGAGCAGGTGCGCGTCATGACGTTCGTGCCGCAGGCCGGTACTCCGCTCGAGGACGTCAGGCCGGCCGGTGACACCGCCGAGCTGCTCACCATCGCCTGCCTGCGGCTGGCGATGCCGGAGAGGTTCATCCCGGCGTCGCTGGACGTGGACGGCATCGCCGGCCTCGAGCGACGCCTGCAGGCCGGCGCCAATGTCGTCACCTCCATCGTGCCGCCCACGGTCGGGCTGGCCGGCGTCTCGCAGGCCGAGCTGGACATCGACGAGGGGCACCGCACGGTGCACGGTGTGCTCCCGTACCTGGAGCGACTGGGCCTGCGCCCCGCCGGCGTGGACGAGTACCGCGAGCGCATGGCGGCCGTGCGGCAGCCCGCGGCGCGGTAGAGCCGTGCGGCTCCTGATCATCGGCGGCAAGCTCCAGGGCACCGAGGCCGCCTATCTGGCCGGCAAGGCCGGCTGGGAGACGGTGCTGGTGGACCGTCGCGAGGCTCCGCCGGCGGCCGGCCTCGCCGACCGCCACGTGGTGGCCGACGTCACCGCCGACGAGGACCTGACGCGCCGGCTGGTCACCGCCTGCGACGCCGTGCTGCCTGCTTGCGAGGACGAGCCCACGCTCGCCTGGTTGGCGGAGCGCGTGCCGGCGTGGGGCGTCCCGCTGCTCTTCGACCTCGACGCCTACCGGGTGACGGAGTCCAAGCTGGCCTCGCGGCGCCTGTTCGCGGAGCTGGACGTGCCGCGGCCGCGCGAGTGGCCGGACTGCGGGTTCCCCGCGGTGGTCAAGCCGAGCGCCGCCAGCGGCAGCGAGGGCGTCACGGTGGTGCACGACGAGGCCGCCCTGGCCGCGGCGCGGACCGCGCTGGAGCGCAACGGCCACGACGTGGTCGTGGAGGAGTACGTCGCGGGCCCGTCGCTCTCTCTGGAGGTGCTCGCCTGGGGCGGCCGCGCGGTGCCGCTGCAGGTCACCGGGCTCGAGTTCGACGCGGCCTACGACTGCCGCCGCGTGGTCGCGCCGGTGGGCGAGGCGGCCGGTGAGCCTGCGTGCCCCGGCCCCGGCGGCGCCTGCGACTGGAGCGCCGCCGTCCCCGGCGCGGTCCTCGACGCGTTCGACGCCGCCTCAGTCCGCGTGGCGGAGGGGCTCGTGCTGCAGGGTCTCATGGACGTGGAGGTGATGGTCCGCGGCGCCGAGCCCAAGCTCCTGGAGATCGACGCGCGCCTGCCCAGCCAGACGCCGACGGCCGTGTACTGGTCGAGCGGCCTCAACATCGTGGAGCTGCTGGCGCGGACGGTGATAAGCGGCGCGCTGCCGCGGGTAGACCGCGCGCCGCGCCGCGCCTGCGTGTACCAGCACGTCCGCGCCTCGGGGGGTATGCTGGAGGTCCTCGGCGAGCACGTGATGGGTGCGGCCGGGCCGCTGCAGCTGGTGCCCGGCTTCTTCGGCGTCGACGAGGCGCTCACGGACTACTCGCCGGGCCGCGACGGTTGGGCGGCGACGCTCATCGTGACCGCGGAGAGCGCGCGCGAGGCGCTGGCCCGTGCGGCCTGGGCGGTCGCCGAGCTGGCGCGCTACGAGAGACTGCAGGCGAAGCCTGATGACGAGATGACGACCCCAAGCGAGGAAGGGCCCCGATGACACGACTGACCGGGGCCGACGTCACGGCGCTGACCGCCGAGCTGCTGGCTCTCGAGGACCGGCTGCGCGAGGCGACGGGCCTGGGTCTGCGCGACCTGGCCCTCCGCACCGTCTCAGACGGCAACCGCTGCGTGCAGTTGCACGGGGCGCGCGTAGCCGCCGTGCCCATGTCCTCCGGCGAGGGGGTGATCGAGGGCTTCTCCGCCTGTGTGGTGGCGACGCTGCAGCACCTGGGCTGCGACGCGTGGATGACCACGCAGCCCGACGTGCGCGGCATCCAGGCGGCAGTGGCCGCCGGCGCCCAGGTGGTCTTCCTCGCCGACGATCACCGCTTCATCGCACTCAACGTCACCAAGGCCTGCAGCGCCGACGACGACCCGGCCACGGCCGACGGCTACGTGACGGCCCTCGAGGCGGCCGCAGGCGGGCTCGAGGGCCGCGAGGTGTTCGTGCTCGGCCTGGGTCCGGTGGGTCGCGCCGCCGTGCGCCGGCTTGAGTCGCACGGCGCGACCGTGCTGGTGGCCGAGCCGGACGAGGAGCGCGTGGAGGCGGCCCGCGCCGTGGGCCTGACGTTCTCGGTGGTCTCGCTCACCGACGGACTGGCGCGCTGCGACCTCGTCTTCGACGCCTCTCCGGCGGCGGACGTGATCCACGCCGCCGACCTGCGCCCCGGCACGATCGCTGCCGCTCCCGGCATGCCTTCGGCGTTCACGGCGGCGGCCCAGGACCTCCTCGGGGTGCGGCACATCCACGAGCCGCTGGCAATCGGAGTCGCGGTGATGGCGGCGCGCGCGCTGCTCTGACGCGCGCCGCATGCGCGAGCGCCGGTCGGCGCGCCGCGCCCGGGCCGGAGGTGTACAATCGCCGGGCGCGGGGGGTCGATCGGAAGGATCAGCGCGGGCTCTAAACCCACGTAGGCGGGTGTGACTCCCGCACTCCCCGCCAGCTTCTCTCTTCCTCTCTCAGTCGGTCGCGAAGCTCACGGGGATCTTCACCTCGTCCAGTCGCGCGCCGTCCTCCATGGACTGGTCGAACACGGTCAGCGTGCCGGACTTGGCCGAGGTCGAGAAGGGGACCAGCTTGGAGAACCTGCCGCGCCCGGGAGCGCCGCGGCTTGCCGTGGTCACGAACTCCACGATCCGGCGTTCCGACGAGTCCACGAGCCGCGCGACGACCGTCCCCTCGTTCACGCTGGCGGTGCCGGAGAAGGTGAACGGGCTCGAGAGGTCGGCGCCGACGCCCGGCGTCTCGACGAAGATGTCGGGCTCGAGGTCGCGGAAGTCGCTCCGGCTCATTCCGGCCGAGGGGGAAGCGCCGCTGCCGGCCGCCGCGTACGGGTTGCCGCCTACCGTGAGAACGACGCGGCGCACGATCGGGAACCGGGTCAGCGTGTACACGACCTCCGCGGTCCGCTGGGCCGCCGCCTCCTCGGAGTCCTCGGCGGCGAAGTCGTCGGAGAGGTCCACGTGGGCGACGCCGCCCGCGAGGCTGAAGTCCATCAGCTTCGTGCCCGCCGGGATGACGGTCTGCAGGCCGGCGGCGGGCTCGCCGCCCTTGGGCCCGGCGAGCAGCGCCTTGAGCGACGCCGTGGCCGGCATGGTGGTGTGCGGTACCTGTCGCTCTGCCACGCCGAGCTTGCCCTCGCGGAGGAAGTACAGCCGGAGGGTGGTCGTGGCGGCGACCGTCGGGGATGCGGAGGACGTGCCCGTGGGCTCCACCGTCCCGGAGGCCGGGGCCGTCGGTGCGACGGTCGCGGTCGGCCCGGAGGTGGCGCCGCCGGTCGAGCCGCCGCAGGCGGCGAGCAGGGCGGCGCCGGCGACGATGACGACCGCCGCGGCGATCACGAGCAGAGGAAGCAGGCGGCCGATACCGGCCGCGACGCGACGCGTCATCGGGCACCTCGGGTCGGAGTGGACTGGGATGGAACCTTCGACGCGCCGACGGCGCGTCCTGCCCGTACGCGCGTACGCGACGGTACCCGGCGGACTCGCCCGCGGGCCGTTCTCCGGCTCGTGCTGATATGGCGGCTGTCCTGTCAAGCGGCCGAGCTGCGCCGTCCGGTCCTTCAAGGACCGGCCGTGGCGCCAGATCCAGTCGGATGTGGGTGAAGCCAAGAAGGTCCGCGTCTACCTGCACGGGACTGGCGTCTACATGCGTCAGGGCCGCGACATCCCAGCCTGCGATCCGACCCTCGTCATCGAGGGGGACTGGCTGGGGCGCATCACGGTCATCCTCATCGATGAAGCGCTGGGCTTCTGAGATCGGCCGGTTGACGGCCGCGAGCAGTCCCCGAGCGAGACCGACTTGCACCTGACCGCCGCAGCCCCCCGACGCCGCCTTCGCGATCTCGGTCCTGCTGCTACCCTGGGCGTCGGAGCAGGCATGCGCACTTCGCTTACTCTGCTCCGGGTCCGCGGGCGCCAGAACGGCGGTCGGAGGGACGGCGAGACGGCCACGTCACGCCTACTTCCCGTGCCCTCGTTCCTCTGGGCCGTGGTGCTGGCCGAGGAAGTCGTCGATCAGGTCCCGACGCTGCAGCGTCTTCACGAGAACCTCGCCCTGCCTTGGTGCGTCGCCGGCGGAGCCATGGCTGCCTCGTCAGCCGCGCCCAGCGCGGTGGCGCTCCCCTTGTACGCGCTTATCGGCGGATTGAACGCCCTGCTTTGGCAGCGCGCGTGGCGCGACGGGACGCACGAGCTCGAGAGGCTCGGCACAACCCCCGCGCTCCTCGCGGTCCTGAAGAACCTGTCCGTGCTGTGGCTGATCGCCCCCTCGAGAAGCCGGCCGTATCTCGGCCTCAGTACGGTGCCTCTAGCGGTCTACCTCATCACCACCAGGCGGACCATGACGCGGGCGCCATACGCCCAGCTCGCCGCTGCGGCAGACAGCCGCAGCCTGGGTGCCGCCGCGCCGCGCCCGAGCGTCAGTCAGCCGCTCGCTGCCGGCAGCGCCCAAAGTGCGCGGACTGCGATGGCCGCCCGCCGAGACATCAGAGGTCGAGCGCCTTGGCCAGCCGGTCCCGGACTTCCTTGCGCGCTGGATGCGCGGGGCGAGCGGTTGCCGCCGACCGGTCCCTTATCTACACTACATACATTCTGCAAATGTTATCCGCCGGTCCCGCCGGCCGCCGGAGGTTCGTTTTGCCCAAACCATCAAGCCATGAGCGGCGTCTCGCCGACTGCCACGAGGCGGCGCATGAGGTCTTCGCCGCGCTCAACCGCAGAGCCGGCTCGGAGCTTCTCTCGCTCGACCTCACCATGGGCCAGTTCAAGGCCATGGTCACGGTGACCACGTCCGGGCCGCAGCCGGTCGGCGAGCTTGGCCGACGCCTCGGCATCAGCGAGCCCGCGGCCAGCCTCCTCGTCGACCGGCTCGAGGAGCGCGGCCTCGCGACGCGCAAGCGCGACCAGCAGGATCGGCGGCGCACCTTGGTCACGGCCACGGCCGCAGCCGAGGAGCTCGCCTCGCGACTGCGCGAGGGCCGAAAGGAGCACGTCCTCGGGTGGCTGGGGTCGCTGACCGACGAAGAGCTTGCGGGCCTCACCCGCGGCTTCCGCGCGCTGCTGCGCGAGACAGCCGTGACCCCTCGGCTGGAGAACGTCGCAGAGCCGGCCGCCTCGGAGGTGTTCCATGGCTGAGGTGCATTCCGAGACGATGAACCACCCTGTTCCCCAGCCCTGGGGCGACACGCTGAACCGGCGGCGCATTGGCTTCGTACTCGCCGCGGTCATGCTCGGCATGCTGCTCTCGGCGCTCGATCAGACTGTGGTCGGCACGGCCATGCCGCGCATCATCGCTGACCTCAACGGCCTGCAGCACTATGCCTGGGTGGCCACCGCCTACCTGCTCGCCTCGACGGCATCGATGCCGATCTGGGGCAAGCTCAGCGACGCCTACGGGCGCAAGCGCTTCTTCATCATCGGCATGGCGATCTTCCTGACCGGCTCGGTCCTGTGCGGGCAGAGCCACGGCATGATCGAGCTCATCCTCTTCCGCGCCTTCCAGGGCCTCGGCGCCGGCGCCATGATGCCGATCTCGCAGGCGATCCTCGGCGACATCTTTCCGCCCACGCAGCGCGCCAAGTGGAATGGCGTGCTCATGAGCGTCTTCGCCGTGGCCACCATCATCGGGCCGCTGATCGGCGGTTGGATCACCGACAGCAGCCTCGGCTGGCGCTGGACCTTCTACGTCAACGTGCCCATCGGCATCCTCGCCCTGACGTTCGCCGCCGTCGCGCTCCCCGGCCATGTGAGCCTGCGCAAGCACCGCATCGACTATGTCGGCTCGGCGTTCCTCGTGGCCGCCGCGGTGCCCCTCCTGCTCGGCCTCAGCTGGGGCGGCAACACCTATCCCTGGCTCTCCTGGGAGATCGTCGGGATGTTCGTCTTCTCGGTGGCCATGTGGGTGGCGTTCTACCTGCGCGAGCGGCGCGCCGCGGAGCCGGTGATCAACCCGCAGCTCTTCCAGAACAGCGTCTTCACGGTCTCGGCCGTGGCCGGCGCTCTGCAGATGGCGGCCATGTTCGGCGCCATCATGTTCCTGCCGCTCTTCGTGCAGGGCGTGCTCGGCAAGTCGGCGACCAACTCGGGCATCATCCTCATGCCGTTGATGATCGGCGCGATCATCTCCAGCATCGGCTCAGGGCAGATCCTCGCGCGGACCGGCAGGTACAAGGTCATCGTGATCGTCGGCTTCATCCTCTCGGCCTTCGGCGCCTATCTGCTCTCGCGTATGGGCGTTGACACTACGTGGACGATCCTCGCACGCGACATGGTCGTCATGGGGCTCGGCATGGGCATCGCCATGAGCTCCTTCACGGTGATCGTCCAGAACCAATACCCGTCACACCGGCTCGGCGAAGTGACCGCCGGCCTGCAGTTCTTCCGCTCCATCGGTGGCACTATCGGCCTCGCCTTGTTCGGCACCATCCTGAACAACCAGTTCGCCGCCTCCATGAAGACCAACCTTCCGGCAGCGCTCAGCAAGTACCAGGGCAACACCGCGCTCGACAACCCGCAAGTGCTGCTCTCGCCGGCGGCGAGTGCGAAGATCCACGCCCTGTTCACCAAGTTCGGGGCGCAAGGCGAGCAGCTCTACCAGGCGTTCATGCACGCTGTGCGCCTCAGCCTCGACACGGCGATCGGCGACTTGTTCCTGATCTCCGCGATCGTCGGCGTCGCCGGCCTGGTCGTCGTGTTCTTCTTGCGCGAGGATCCGCTGCGCAAGACGCACCTCACGTTCGAGCAGGAGGAGATGCTGGTGGCCGAGGGGGAGGCGTGCGCGACCGGCGGCTTCACGCCGGAGGGCTCGTCGGGAGGCGAGCCGGAGCCACCGATCTCGTGCGGGCCGGAGGCGGGGACGATTCCGGCGGACTGAGCGGCGCATCACCCGCCTGACGGCGGCCACCAACCTGTCCGTCAACGCTCCGTCGATCGCATCACACGGCCGGGCTCTTCTTGGACGCTGCGATCCAGCCGATCAGAGCGAGCGTCAGGGAGCCCATCGCTCAGGCAATGACGACCGCCGCTTTGCCTAGGGTGCCGGGGAACTCGCTGAACGCCCGCGGCACCTCGTCGAGTGTGTACGTGCGCGTGATCGGCACGCGCAGCAGGCCCATGGCGACAAGCGTCGCGAGTTCGCTCAGGGCCGTCTCGGTCGGCTGGGCGCTGACTGCACGGCGGTGGGCACGCGGCCCGCCAACTGCTCCTGCCGATGTCCAGCGTCGAGGCGAAGCGGCCGTGCGGCCTGACCAGGTCGGCGAGCACATCGGCGTCGCCGGCGAGGTGCAGCACGGCGTTCACGCCGCCGACGTGAAGGATGCGAACCGGCAGGCCGACGCCGATGACGTAGTCGACCATGTCGCAGGCGCCCAGCTCGCGGACGAGCTCCGCGGCCGCGCCGGGCCGCGCCGTGGCGACGACGTGCAGGCCTCGCCGCGCGGCCGGCTGGACGGCGAACGACCCGACCCCGCCGCTCGCGCCGGAGATGAGCACGGTGGCGCCAGCCCGGGGCTCGATCGCCGCGACCGAGGCGAGCGCCGCCAGGCCGGCGACGCCGAGCGCTCCCGCCTGCACGGCGTCCATTCCCCCGGGGAGGCGGGCCACGCCATCGGCCTCCGGCACGATCACGAGATCGGCGAAGCCGCCGCCAGCCAGCACCGTCTTGGCGACCACGCCGAACACAGCGTCGCCGACGGCGAAGTGCTCCGCCCCTCACCAAGGCCTTCGACCGTGCCCGCGAAGTCGTGGCCGAGCACCACCGGGGAAGCGATGTTCCATCATGCCCTTCGCCCTGTCTCCCGCGACGGCGAGGTCGAAGGCGTTCAGTGACGAGGCCTGCACCCGCACGAGCAGCTCGACGGGTGCCGGTTGGGGCTCGGGCACCTCGCGGAGCACCGGCGGCGCCCCGAAGGCTTCCGTCACGACTGCGCGCATCGCACTGCCCAGCGGCACGCCTGGTGCCGACGAAGGCACTCGCCACCCCGAGCTGGCGCTTCTGCACGCTGTCCATGATGGCGCTCATGTTGGGGGCGCTGAAGGCGGCCATGCCGAGCCCGACGACGCCGAGACTGGCCATGACCCGAACGAGTCCTGAGGAGGTCGGCATGGTGGCCAAGAGCAGCATGCCGACCACCACGACGACCATGCCGCCGCTGGCGAGCAGCCGCGAGCCGACCCTGTCGCTCAGGCGCTCGCTCAAGGGGCTGAGAGCGGCCATCACGGCCGGCTCGGCGAGCATCAACCAGCCGGTGAGGCCCGCCGAGCGCCCCTGCACCACCTCTAAGCGCCGCCGCCTCGGTCGCGCGTGCGTGGACATCAAGACCGACCCATGTCATGGTCGCCATCGCCGGACCCTTCTTCGCATGGGGTCAGCCGAAGCTCATCTTCTGCCAGACAAACCCCCGTCACATGCGAACAGGGTCCGGTCTCGCGTCAACGACCTCGGCAGACAAGGACCGCCATATCGTCTAGACTGGCTCTCCCGATGCCGACCGACCCCACCAAAGCACGCTACTACCGCAAGCAGGTCCCGCTCTTCCGCCTGGTCGAGAAGCTGAAGCTGTGGCCGTCGCGGCGCGGCATCCTGCACGGCATCAAGGAGTTCGAGGAGCGCGGCTCCTACGCCGTCGTGATCACGCACTGCAACAAGCGCATGGTGGTCCACGACTCCAAGACCAGCCGCGCCGCCCGCTGGCTGCGCAACAAGTGGTACGCGGAGGCCTGCCCGCACTGCCGCATCCCCGAGTGGAAGCTGCAGAAGTACGCCTCGACGCAGTTCAAGCGCGGTTACGGGTCGCATCTCAGGGACCTCTGACTCCGACCGGCCGCGGGCCTGCGACGATGAGCTTCGCCGCCCGTTCGCGCTCCGCCTCAGAGCAGCCGCCAGCTCTCCGGCCGCAGGCGCGTGGCGGCCGGCGCGTCCAGCACCTTGTCCAGCGACGCCAGGACGGCCGCCTTGTCGCCCGGCAGGCGCCCCCCAATGGGCAGGTAGTTGGAGGCGTGGTTGCAGCGGAAGAGGCAGTCGGTGACGTGCAGGTGCGCGACGATCTCGCGCAGCTCGCGCAGCATGCCCATGGAGTCCGGCAGCACCACCTGTCCGGTCGCCACCTTGCGCTCCATCGCCGTGCCCGGCGTGAGCATGAGCGTGAGCAGGCCGATGTACTCCGGGTCGATGGCGGAGAGGGCCTCGCCCGTGGCCCTGGCGTGCACCAGCGAGCGCTCGCGGCCGGCGAGCCCCAGGATGGCGGTGACGGAGAGCTGCACCCCGGCGTCGGAGGCCCGCCTGCAGCCCTCGATCTGCTCGGCGACCGTCATGCCCTTGTGGATGTCGGCGAGCGTCTGCTCGTCGCCCGACTCGAGGCCGAGGTAGAGGAGCTCGATGCCGCGCTCGCGCAGCGCCGCGAGCTCCTCGACGGACTTGTTCAGGAGGTTGCGCGCGTTGGCGTAGCTGCTCACGCGCTCCAGGTTGGGCAGCGCCCGGTGCAGCAGGTCGAGGACCTGGTCGAGCTTGCGGGTGCTGAGCGCCATCGCGTCGCCGTCGGCGAGGAACACGCGCCTCACGCGCTGGCGGACGGTCACCGGCAGGCCGGTGACGTCCTCGACCACCTCGTCGAACGGGCGCACCCCGAAGGGCTTGTCCAGATAGGTGCCGCAGAAGTCGCAGGTGTTGTTGGAGCAGCCATACGTGACCTGCACGATCAGGCTGTCGGCCTCGCTGGGGGGACGGATGACGGCGCCGTGGTACCTCACGCCGACGATGCTAGCACGGGCCGCCGGGCGGCGCGTCCCTCGGGGCGCGGACCCGGCGGCGACGTTCTGACTTGTTCGTCAGTGTGCACTTGTGGTTGACGGCGCACATCGCTGATATACTCCGCGAAGTGCTGAAGGAGGGCGTCCGGGGGAGCGTCACGGCCGGGTGTGGAGCGGCCACCACTCTCTGGGCTTGCGGTGTCACCGCCCAACTTCCGCATCCGCCATACCTCGTTGCGCGGAGACCAGTCGTGAGCAGAGTCGGGAGGAGTCCAGGGTCATGGCAGACATCTACCAGGAAGCAGCCGAGAGCATCGTGAACGCCGACAGAGCGGGCGCCGAGGAGATCGCGCAGCGCGCGCTCGACTCCGGCCTCGCGCCGGCGGACATCATGCAGAACGGCTTCGTCAAGGGCATCCAGGAGGTCGGCGACCTCTTCGAGAGCGGGGAGGTCTTCCTCCCCGAGCTCATGATGAGCGCGGATGCCATGGCGGGCGCCACCGAGGTCACCAACGCCGCCCTCGAGGGCGAGGCTGCCGAGGCCAAGGGCATCATGGTCATCGGCACCGTCCAGGGCGACGTGCACGACATCGGCAAGGCCATCGTCATCGCCTATCTCAAGGCCAACGGCTACGAGGTCACCGACCTCGGCCGCGACGTCAGCGCCGACACCTTCATCGACCGCGCCAAGGAGCTCAACGCGGACGTCATCGGCATGAGCGCCCTGCTCACCACCACCATGGAGGAGCAGAAGAAGGTCGTCAAGATGGTCAAGGACGCCGGCCTGCCCTACAAGACGGTCGTCGGCGGCGCGCCGTGCACGCAGCGCTGGGCCGACCAGATCGGCGCCGACGCCTACGCCGAAGACGCCAACGACGGCGTCAAGAAGATCGACGCGCTGCTCGGCAAGTAACACCGCCGAGCAGCAGTGCAGGGTCACCCCGAGAGGGGCGGGAGCGCACGGCGCTCCCGCCCCTCTCGCCATTGGGCGGGCGGATCAGAGCGGCGGTATCATCGTGCCCGTGAACGAGCGGGACGCCAGGTTCGACTACTACGCGGGCAGCCGCACGCACTCCGAGGGCGACGACCTGGAGCAGGTCGTCGCCTGGTGCGAGCCGGGGCCGGGAGTGACGGCGCTGGACGTGGCCACCGCCGGCGGCCACGTGGCGCGCCGCCTGCGCGCGCTCGGTGCGCCGTCACCACTTGCGACGCCGCCCCCGGCATGCGGCCCGACGTCGTGTGCCCGGCCGAGGAGCTGCCGTCCGCGGACGACTCCTTCGACGTCATCGTCTGCCGCGTCGCGGCGCACCACTTCACCGACCCTGGACGCGCGCTGCGCGAGATGGCCCGGGCCACGCGCCGGCTGGTCGTCTTTGAGGACACCCTGTGGGTGGACGAGCGGGTGAGCCGGGCGGAGAAGCTGCGCGACGCCACGCACGTCTCACATCACACGCGCGACCAGCTCGCCGGCTTCCTTGCGGCCGCGGGGCTCGACGTGCGCGCCGAGGCGACCTTCTCGAAGCGGCAGGACATCGCCGACTGGCTGTCGGCGACCGGGTGCACCGGCGCCGCGCCCGCGGACGTCAGGCGCCTGATCGCGCACGTGGCGGAGCCGGACGGGGCCGCCTGGACGGACACGAAGTTACAGATTCAGCCGCACGCCGTCCACGTAGCTCAGGCTGCGGCCGGCGCGCTCGATGTTGGGGTACCCCTCG
>CAVOMB010000054.1:0-9310 GCA_963696935.1 uncultured Thermoleophilia bacterium
GTACCTCGGGGGGTACAGTGTGCGTATGAGCGTGGGCTACGAACTGGTCGATCACACCGCCGACATCGGCGTGCGCCTGTGGGGCCCGACGGCCGAGGAGGTCTTCGAGCAGGGTGCGCTCGCCCTGTTCTCGCTGGTCTGCGACCCGATGCAGATCGGCGACCTCGTGACCGTGGACGTGGAGCTCGAGGCCGAGAGCCAGGACCTGCTGCTGGCGGCCTGGCTCAACGAGCTGCTCTACATCTTCGAGGCGCGCAAGCTGGTGCTCTTCCGGTTCGACATCCGCGAGCTCGACGAGCGGTCGCTGCGCGCCCGCGTGGTCGGAGAGCCGCTGGGGCGCCACATCCTGTGTGGCGGCGTCAAGGCGGCGACGCTGCACGAGCTCTCGCTCGAGCGCCGCGGCGACGGCTGGGAGGGCTTCGTCCTCCTGGACGTCTGAGCCGCGGCCGGCGGAGCCGGGCCGCGCCGATGCGCCTGCAGCGGATCGGCGAGTTCCCGTACGAGATCCCCGCCGATGGCCAGATGTGCGTGCCCGGGCGCGTGTACGCACACGCGACCCTCTCCGACCAGGCCGGCCATCGTAGCCAAGGCGGCGTTCGTGGGCGGGCTCGCCGAGGAGGCGCCTTACGCCTATAAAGACGTGGCCGACGTCGTGGGCGTCGTCGACGCCGTCGGCCTGTCGCGCAAGGTCGCGCGGATGCGGCCGCTCGGCGTGCTCAAAGGGTGACGCGCCGGCCCGGCCGGGCGGGGGGATGTCACTTCCTGGGTGTGAGCCTTCGATGGCGCCACGGATGGTGCCAACTATGGCGCCAACGGAGGTGCCATCCAAGGCTCAATGCGTCGACGCGATGCACCCTCGCGCGGAGGCGGGCGCCGGTCGGGGTGGACCGTCACTCGGAGCGGCGGATCGTCAGCCCTCGCCGGGTCGCGCCATCTCAGCCCTCGCCGGGTCGCGCCATCTCGGCCCTCGCCGGGCCGCGCGATCTCAGGTCTTGGCGAGCCGCGCGGCCTCCGCTTTGGAGGTCTCGACGACGGTCCTGTAGATCTCGAGCAGCGCGTCGTCCGACAGCGGACCCTCGTTCGCTCCCGTGAGGAACGTGACCATCCACTGCTCGCGCTCAGGAACGTACATGTCGATGCCGTGCTCGGCCTTGTAGCGCCAGAGCTCGTCGACCAGCGAGAGCCGCTTGTTGAGCAGACCGACGAGCTGGAGGTCGTTCTCGGTGATCTGGTCGCGGAGTCTCTGCACCACAGGGTCGTCGCTGGGGGTGCTCACGGTGTGGGCCTTTCGTCAGGGGGGTGCGGGTGGCGGGAGCGGGGTGCGCGGCGGGCTGGTCGTGGCGGCGACGGGCTGGTAGCGGCGACGGGCTGGTGGCGGCGGCGGGCTGGTGTCGGCGGCGGGCTAGTTCTGCGGCGGGCCGCCGGCCCGGTCGTCGAACTCGTCGTCGTCTTCGTCCTCGTCATCCTCTTCGTCGTCGTCCTCGTCGTCCGGGTCTTCGACGTCTTCGTCGTCCTGATCGTCCTCATTGACGACGTATGCGTCCTCGTTCGCGGTGACCTCGGCGGTGCGGAAGTCGTCTGGCGTGACCCCCTCGAGAAAGTCGCGGAAGCCCTCGATGATCTCTTCGGTGTCGTCGACCTCGCGCTCGAACTCGATGGCGTTCTCGTCGACGAGCTCGGTGCTGGCGAAGATGGGAGCGTCGGTGCGCACGGCCAGGGCGAGCGCGTCGGAGGGGCGCGAGTCGATGTCGACCTCCTCGCCGTCCCTCATCAAGGTGAGGCGGGCGTAGAAGGTGCTCTCCTTGAGCTCCGTGACGGTGATGCGGGAGACCTCGGCGTGGAACGAGCCGATGACGCTGGTGAGCAGGTCGTGGGTCATCGGCCGCGGGAGGCTGGCGCCCTGCAGCTTGATGAGGATGGCAGCGGCCTCCGGATGCCCGATCCAGATGGGGAGGAACCGGTTTCCCTCCACCGTCTTGAGGAGCACGATCGGCTGCTTGCCGATGACGTCGAAGCTGACGCCGTAAATGACCATTTCCTGTACGTCCATCACACCCCAAGTATACGGCACCCCGGAGGGCGCCTCACACCCATGGTAGGCACGTTCCCGTAACCCGTGCGGTTGACGCATCGTTGTCCGACGAGCCCGATGGGGGGCCGGCCGTCGAGCGTGGGGAACCCCCCGTCCTCACGCGACACATACTGAATTGGGGAATGCGAGCTTGTACGCTGCCCTCAATGGCCGCCGAGGGTGGCGAAGCCCTCTCGCTCGGCGGCCTCGAGCAGCCGCCGGTCGAAGGCCGCGACCACGACCTCCTGGACGCGACGCCCGGCGGCCCTTGTCTGCAACTCGTTGCGCAACGTGACGGCCGCGGCGAGCTGGAGTGCGTCCATGCCGCGGAGGCCGTGCGTGAGCGCCAGTTCGCCGGCGACGCGCTCGGCGACGGGGACCTTCATGACGTCCCTCCAGTGTTCGTCCAGTCCGGTCAGCCACTGCCCGAGCCGGGAGGTGCGGGACTTGCGTCGCCTGTCGTTCTGACCGAGGGCCGAGCAAGCCTCCGCGTACGTGATGACACTCGTCGCGGTGAGATCGGCGGTGGTGAACCACGCGACGGCGTCTGACGACCGGTCCTCGGGCACGATCAGCTTCACCAGCGCGCTGGTGTCCAGGTAGAGGATCACTCGGGGTCGTTGTCCTGCTCGGGCCAGTACGGACCTCTGTCCTCGAGCACGATGTCGGACACGGGCTTGCCGGTGTTGGCGGGCATGTGCTCGGGGAGCTTGGGCTTGTCGCCGCTCCACGCGAGCTCGCCTACGTCGACCATCTCCCACAGGATCTTGCGGGTCGGGTCTGACGGACGGAACTCGGCCACCTCGACGCCCCGGTTGGTGATGTAGAACACCTCGCCGGCGAGGACGCGACGCAGGTATTCGCTGAAGTGAGCTTTGAATTCGGTGATGCCCACGATCGGCATTCTGGTCTCTCCAGTCGTGACGAACAAGTCAGAAAGACAAACGTAAACCGGTCAGATATGGTGTGCAACCGTTGACCGGTGGCGCAGTCACCCCGACCAGGGGCACACGGGCCGTTGCACGCTCCGGCGGCATGGCTTCTCGGCGTCCGTGTCTCCAGAGGTGGAGTTGCCTATGGCCGGCACGGTTGACGCTGCGCGGCCGCGCTCGCTAGACTCCTAGACCCTTGTGGGCGCATAGCTCAGTCGGTTAGAGCGCTTCTCTGATAAGGAAGAGGTCCGTGGTTCGAATCCACGTGCGCCCACCAGCGATTCCCAGCGAAATCGCGCTTCTCACTCTCCGCTCGAACCTCGTTCCGCAACCGTTCTGCAACCGAAATGCTCGGTCGTGGATGGCACGGGTTGGGACTATTTGGCGTCCGTCGTGGCCGCCGACCGCCGCCGAGCGACTGCCAAAACGCTTGAGGCCATCCGGATCCGGGAGTGGATGGTCTTCGCGCGACACTGCCAGTCGTGAGCTCGCTCCGGCCCTTTGCGGTACAGTCGAGACCACATGAGAGAGCCGGAGGACACCAGCAGAGAGTTCCTCGCGGCCATCGTCACCGGGCTGTCGCGCTACGGCCAGACGGCCGACGTCATCGAGTATGGGCTGCACGCCTGCGCCGCCACGCTCGGTGTCGAAGTCGCCGTGTTCTCGGTGCCCACGGCGGTCTTCATCTCGTACGGTCACGGCGCGGAGATGCACACGCGCCTACTCCATACGCGCGACGCGACCATCGACCTCCAGGCTCTCGACGAGCTGGACGTGACCCTGCGCGCGGTGACCGAAGGGCGGATCTCGGCTGCTCAGGGGCTGGCCGAGGTGAAGCTCATCACCGCCAGCCCGCTCCGGTTCCCCTGGTTCATGCACGTGCTCGCGGCGGGGCTGGCCGCCGCCGCCATCAGCGTCCTCCTGGGCGGCGGCGTGCGCGAGGTCATCGCCGCCGTTCCGGTCGGGCTGGCCGTGGGCGCCATCGTCATCGCGATGCAGCGAGTGGAGCGCCTGACCAGCCTCCTCGAGCTGCTCGCCGGGTTCGTGGCCGCCGTCCTTACGCTGGCCCTCGGTCACGTTCTGCCGCCCTTCCACCTCGCCACTGTCGTTCTCGCTGGGATCATCTTCCTGCTGCCAGGGCTTAGGATCACGCTCGCGGTCTCCGAGTTGGCGGTGCGCCACCTGGTCTCGGGGACGGCACGTTTCGCCGGCGCCGCAGTGACGCTCGTGAGCCTCGGGTTCGGCGTGGCCCTGGGTTACGCGATCTTCTCAAGGCTGCACATGGTTCCGTCGCCTGCGCACTACCACACGACCCCGCATGCGTGGCTCACGGTGCTGGCAGTGGCGGGCAGCACCGCTGCCCTCATGGTGACGACCAACTCGCGTCCGCGTGACCTGTGGGTCGTGGCCGCCGCTGTGATGGGTGCCGTGGTCGGCGCCCGCTTCGGAGCCTGGCTACTGGGTCCCACCTTCGGAGTCGTGGTGGCGAGCCTCTTGCTCGCTCTGGGGAGCAACTTCTACGCGCGCCGCGCAAGGCGGCCGGCGGCGGTGCCGCTTGTGCCGGGCCTGGCAGTGCTGGTGCCCGGTGCCCTCGGGTTCCGCGGCGTCTCGGTCTTCCTGCGCAGCGCGACCGGGAGCCTGCAGATCCTCGCGGCGGTGCTGGTTATCGCGGCCGGTCTCGTGGTCGGCCTCCTGGTGGCTGATGCTGCGCTGCCGCCGCATCCCCCACGCCGGGCGACGGAATGACGATCGGGAAGTGATTGCCGGCCGGCCTCACTCCCGCGCCCTCTGTTCGCCTCTGCGGGTCTCGTCTCAGGCTTGCCCGCCAACGCCGCCCGTAAGTCCGGCGGCGCCACAGCCTTGGCGTCGCAGAATTGACGCAATCGACGAAACCACGGGCAGTTCGGTCCTGTAAGGCGACGGCGTACAAGGATGAGTCGTCGCGCCTCCCCGCGGCCCGGCTTGCTTGGTGGGATGTTGCCGGGCCAGGACCAGACGCGCACGGGGATGCCCTCACGCGTCACCGCCATGCCGACGACCACCTGGGGCAGGTCGGGCCGGTGGTCCTTGAAGCGTCCGTACTGAGCAGGCCGGCGACGGCGTGGAAGACCTCGCGCTCGAGCTCGCCCTGGACCTCGAGCGGCGGGCGCTCATGGTCAGCGCCCGCCGCCGGCTTGTAGCGGGCACGGATAGCGATTCCCGCCGGCATACGGCATACTCGGGGTCTTGTTAGTCTCTCCCGCCTCGCTGCCACTCCTCGCCATCAAGGGCATGCAGCTTGCTCTGCCGATCCTCCAAGGCGGGATGGGCGTGGGCGTATCTCTTGCTCCCCTGGCCTCGGCCGTGGCGGTCGCGGGCGGCTTGGGGCTCATCTCCAGCGCGGGGCTCGACCGGATCGTCTCCAGGCGACTCGGGCGCAAGGTGGGCACCTACGAGGCCGTGCGGCTGGAGGTCGAGGCGGCCAAGGCGCGCGGGGGCTTCGCCGGAGTCAACATCATGGTGGCGCTTCAGCGTGACTTCGTCGCCTCTGTGCGCGCCGCCATAGACGCCGGCGCCGACGCGATCGTCTCGGGCGCCGGCCTGCCGCTGTCGCTACCGTCCATCCAGCCCGCGCGCTCCACTGCCCTCGTCCCCATCGTCTCGTCGGCGCGTGCCCTGGCGGTCATTTGCCGGCGCTGGGAGCGCCAGCATGTGCGCCCCGACGCGGTCGTGCTCGAGGGGCCCTTGGCCGGCGGCCACCTGGGCTTTCGCGCCGACCAGGTCGACCTCGAAGAGAACACCCTCGAGCGGCTTCTGCCGCCGGTCAAGGAGGTGGCGGCGGCCCACGGCGACCTGCCGGTGATCGTGGCCGGCGGGGTCTACTCGCACGAGGACATCCGCCGCTTCATCGCTCTCGGCGCCGACGGTGTCCAGATGGGGACGCGCTTCCTCGCCACCGAGGAAAGCAGTGCATCGCCCGCCTACAAGCGAGCTGTCGTGCGCGCCCGCCCGGAGGACATGGTCGTGGCCAGCGCGCCCGGCTCGCCCTGCGGCCTGCCGTTCCGCGTGCTGCGCGAGTCCCCGATGTACCGGGACGCGTTGGTGCAGGCACGGCCACCGAGGTGCTCCAAGGGCTACGTGCTGCTCAAGGACGCGGACGGGCGGTTCACCCAGTGCGCCGCCAAGGACGACAACGAGCACTTCTTCTGCATCTGCGAGGGGCTGTTCAGCGCCGCCGGTCACGACCCGGACCGCGAGAAGCCGCTGTACACGGCAGGTACCACCGCGGCCAAGGTGGACCGTATCCTCACCACCGCTGAGCTCATGGACGAGCTCGCGGGCCCGGCGGCGTTGCTACCCACGGTGGCGTAGTCGAGGGCCGGACGACCTCTGCTCGCGAAGTGGCCCCTTCGGTGTAGGCTGCGGCCCACAGCGACGACGGGAGAGTGGTCACGATGAGGATCAGAGGCGAGGCGCTCGAGCTGGCGTTCCGGGTGGTGCTGAGCTGCCCGTGCCCGGTGACGCACGAGCAGGAGGTCGCGGTGTCCGACCACCTGCGCCGCACGGCGCCGGACGAGGTAGCGGACTACGCCCCCGTGCTCGCCGGGTTCGACTCGACGGACACGCCGTTCCACGGCCTGGCGGCTTTCACGAGTTGGACGGCCGAGGACGACGACCCGGTCATCGAGCGGCATCACGTGCTGCGTTGCAACGCTTCCAGCTACCACTGGGAGCTCGCCGCGGCCACGTTGTCGGGCAAGACGCGGATCGTCTCGTCCGTCTCCTCGTACCTGCTCTCGCACACCATCGTGCCGGTCTCGGTGGCGGCCGGCGAAGGCGCGACGCCGGCGGCGCACTACCGGTACGAGGGCGGGGCGGTGGTGTTCGACAACATCTTCCTGCCGCCCGAGTACGACCCGGCGTCGTCGGCGCTCTGGGCGTTCCACCTGGGCACCGTCCTGAGCCCGCTGAGCGACGCCGAGGCGGCACTGGTCTCGCGCCTCAACGCGGCCAACGACCAGCTCGTGCTGCACCGCTCGCGCGTCGCGCGCGTGGACTACGCCGACTTCGAGCTGCAGGGCGACTACGCGGACTTCTGCCGCCGCCGTCATGCTCCGTTCTGGGGCGGCGGCACAGCCTGAATCGAACACCCGGCGGCTGACCCTCGGTACCGGGGCGGCGGCGCCGTCTTCGCACCTCCGCCCCATCTTCCGACGGCGGCCACTGCCGCCGTCCCTCTGCTGGTCCGCCGTCAGCCGGCGGTGCACCGCGCGTCTTCGGGGTGTAACGAGCAGAACGCGTTGCTGCGCGATGTGGCGGAACGCGGTCTGCTCCGCTGCCGTGGAAGCCGCCACGCGGCGATGGCGAGCATGGCCACGACGACCGCCAGGATCACCCCGGTCGTCGTCGAGATGCCGCCCGACGAGGCTGCTTGCGTGGTGGACGCCGGTGCGGCATAGGCCGCCACCCGGTCGAGCTGGCCGTGTCTGATCAGTGCCGCGTCCAGTTCGGCCGGCGGCACGAAGACCCCGACCGTCGCCGGGCTGTGCGTGCGCAGCTTGTTCCAGCACTCGGCGATGAAGTCGCTGACCGGGGGCGATGCCGCCGGTCGCCGCCGGCTCAGGCGGCCTGTCGTGGGCGCCCCGGCCGCGGGTCTTTGGTCCCCGGCCGCAGTTCTCCGATCTCGCAGAACGGGCATCGCGCCGCCGGCAGGGGCACCTCGTAGCCGCTGTCGCGAAGCGTCGTCGTCATGCCGCAGCGTGAGCAGGTGAGTGTCATCTTGGCCATCGTCTTCTCCTTGTTCCTCGGGTACACGACTACGATTACCCCAGCCGGCTTGGCTGACGGTGAGCGGCGGGTGAGGAGAACGCGAGAGCGGCGGGGCGAGGCGAGGGGCTCCCGCCGCCGGCCGCGTGAACTGGGGCCAGTGGCCGTGACTGAGTGTCCGGTCTGCGCGGCAGAGAACCCCGACGGCTTCAGGTTCTGCGGGCAGTGTGGCGCGTCGCTCGCGGGTACACCGCCCCATGCCCAGGAGCGGAAGGTCGTCACCACACTGTTCTGCGATCTCGTCGGCTTCACCGCCATGGGAGAGGCGGCCGACCCCGAGGATGTGGCCGACGTCCTGCGGCGCTACCATCGACAGGCCCGCCGGGTCATCGAGAGCCACGGAGGCGTCGTCGAGGAGTCCGTCGGCGACGCCGTGGTAGCAGTGTTCGGTGTGCCGACAGCCCACGAGGACGAAAACGGAGGGGCATGAGAAGAAGGATCAGCATCGTCGCCGTCGTGGTCGCCTTGGCGCTGCTTGCGCTGCCGGCGGTCGCGCAGGCGTGGTGCAACGGCCCCAGCGGCGCCGACGGCTTCGGCACGCACGACTGGATCCTCCAGGAGGCCAACCGGCTCGCGGCGAGCAAGGGCGCGGGCTGGGTCGGCCTCAAGGTCGCTCGTCCACACACCGACGACCCGGACACCGTCTTCCACGACTTCTACTACCACGTGTACGACGTGTGGGGGTCCCACTACGGCAACGCCCCGCAGAAGGTCGCGCTGTACTACGCCAAGGCTCTCAAAGCGCGCAAGGCGGGCAACACGGCCGGCGCCAGCAGGTATGTCGGCATCATGGCGCACTACTTCGGCGACATCGGCAACCCCCTGCACACCGACCAGTGCGCCGCCGAGGACAAGATCCACTCCAAGTACGAGTCCGACGCTCAGGACTACACGGACCAGGTCGGGGAGAACCGTGCCTGGGTGCACTTCGACGGCTACAAAGCGCGCACCAGCGTGACCGGCTTCACGAAGCAGGTCGCCGGCGCCTCGCACACCTACTACTCGGCGCTGGTCAAGGGCTACACGGCCTCGGGCATGTCTTCCGCGGTGCTCTCCATCACCGCGAAGCGCCTCAACGCGGCGGTCAACGGGCTCGCCGACCTCATCATCGGTATCAAGAAGGGCGTGAGCGGCGGCACATCGGCCAGTGGCGGTGGCGGCGGAGGAGGCAGCGGCGGGTCGACCATCGTCTACATCACCAAGACCGGCGAGAAGTACCACCGGTCCGGCTGCCGCTACCTGTCATCGAGCAAGATCGCCATCTCGCCGGCCGACGCCAAGGCGCGCGGTTACACGCCCTGCAGCGTCTGCGACCCGCCGCGCTGATCGGCGGGGCCGCCGGCAACGCGGGTCGCCGGCGCCGCAGGGCGCCGCTTCGGCTGCCGGCATCTCGTCGACGATGTCGTCTTCGCGCTTGCCGTCGGGCATCTTGGGTCCCCTTCATGCTGTCGTCGGCGGGTCGTGTTGGTCCGAGAGCGTGACTCCAACCTCGCCGTTCCGG
>CAVOMB010000055.1:0-44178 GCA_963696935.1 uncultured Thermoleophilia bacterium
CGCGCATCTGCCAGGCGAGGTCACGGATCTCCCATTGGGCGCGGTTGCAGCAGCGCACCTGGCAGAAGTGGCGCAGCTCGCGCGCGTTCATGGTGACGACGATCTTGGTCTCGGCGGCGTTGGGCAGCACGAAGCGGGCGTCCTCCTGGACGCTCTCGCGCGTGCGGCCCTCGGCGAGGCCGAGCTCGACGAGCCTGTCGTAGGCCACGCGCGCGTCGTCCATCGCCTTGAGGAACACCGCCTGCGCCTCCGCGTTCGCGGCGACGCTGGGCGGCACGACGAAGCTGTCGCCCTCGCCGAAGTTCACGTAGCGCTGCGACTGCTGGTTGTAACTGGCTACGCGGTGGCGCACCAGCTGGTGCGTGCAGGCGCGGCTCACGCCGTCGACGGCGAAGCTGAACGTGGCGTGCTCGAGTGCGGAGTGGTGCCCGCTGCGGACCAGGATGCGCACGAGCTTGGCGACGTCTTCGTCGCTCATGTCGTGCTTGAGGTCCGCCGCCGACACGGGCGCATAACAGAGCCGACCCGCGATCGCGACGGCGCGATCGGGGTCGGGCGTGTGCTGGAGAAGGCTGACGCGAAGCTCGGCGCTCATGAGAGCGTCAGGACTCGCCGGTCTTCTCGGCCTCGGGAGCCTCCGGAGCGGCTCCGGCGGCGACGGCCACGGGCTCCGGCGTAGGCTCGGGCTTCGGCGGGCGCGCCTTCGGGGCCTTCTCGACCTTGGGCTCGTCGGACTTCTTCTGGAGGCGCTTCTTGAAGCGGTCCACACGGCCGCCCGAGTCCACCAGCTTCTGCTTGCCGGTGTAGAACGGGTGGCACTGGGAGCACAGTTCTACGTGCAGCTCCTTCTTGGTGCTGCGCGTGGTGAACGTGTTGCCGCAGCTGCAGTAGACCGTAGCCTCTTCGTACTGCGGGTGGATGTCCTTCTTCATCTTACGGATCCCTTCTGGGAGCAAACCCGGTGGTGACGCAAACAATCGGACCCCTGTGGGCCGAAGCGGCATGATACCACGAACCACCACACCGCTTCGAATCCTTCCCGAAGCCAAACGCGGGGCCGGCGGCCGCGGGCGGAGACACGGATGGAGTGGGGCGGCATTCCTCCCTATACTCCGGGCCGACCGAACCGCGGGCGCGCCTGCGCGCGCGGGCGAGATCGCCCCGAGGAGAAGACCGGATGCCGGACATGTTCGCCCACTATCTCGTCGCTGAGGCGGCGGCGCAGCGCACCGACGCCGGCTGGCTCCTCTCCGGCGCGTACGACGCCTACAAGGTGGGTGCGCAGGGCCCGGACGTGTTCTTCTACTCGCGCCTGGTGCGCGGACGCCGGCGACGCCCGAACATCGCCCACCTCGCGCACCGGCACAAGATGGCGGCGTCGTTCCACAGCATGCTGGGCGGCGCCGCCGCGTCGCCTGCCGCAGACCGGGACGCCGCCTTCGCCTTCGTCGCCGGGTACGCGGCGCACCTGTGCCTGGACGCGGAGGCCCACCCCTGGGTTCTCTACTGGACCGGGGACATCACCGACGGAGCCGACCCGGTGGCCAAGCCCGAGGCGTACCGCAGGCACGGGATCCTCGAGGCGTCTCTCGACGTCATCCTCACGCGTGAGCGGTCGGACGACACCGCCTGGCTGCGCCGGCAGCGGCTCCTGCGCCTGCCGCCGGCGCAGGCGACGGCGGCGGCGAAGCTGCTCAGCACCATGCTGAGCGACGTGCACGGCGTGACCTTCACCCCCGCGGACGGCCGCGCCGCCTTCCGCGCCATGGAGTGGGTCTACTCGACGATGAGCGATGCGCACGCCCTGCCGACGCGGCTCCTCGGGATGGTTGCCCCGGCGGTCGACAAGACCGGTGTCGTGCGCACCCAGATCTACCCGGAGAAACCGGCACCCGCTGCAGCTCACCTCTACGCCGGGTCGCGCGACTGGTACAACCCGTCGCTCCCGGACGAGCCGCGCTCCACGACGTTCGCGCAGATCCTCGAGACCGCGACGGCCGGGACCACGCGCTGCCTGGAGGCGATCGCCGCGGTGGCCGCCGGCGACGCGGCCGTGGACGAGGCGGTAGCCGTGATCGGTGACCGCAGCATGCTGACCGGCCTGGCCTGCGAGGACGCGCGCCCGCGGGTGGCCTTCGCGCCCGACCGGGACGTCATCTGGGCGGAGGCGAAGGCGTAGCACGCGTCCGGCCCCGGAGACGCTCAGCGTCGCCGGGGCCGGCCGAAGTGCGTCAGCGCGAGTCCTCGACTAGCGCGAGTTCTTGATCAGCGCGTTGAGGAACTCGGCGTTGTTCTTGGTCTCTCGGGTCTTCTTGATGAGCAGCTCGATGGCCGCGGCGGGGTCCAGGCTGTGGAGCACCGCGCGGAGCTTCCACACGGCGGCGGCCTCGGCCGGCTCCATGAGCAGCTCCTCCTTGCGCGTACCCGTCGTCTCGATGTCGATGGCCGGGAAGATGCGCTTCTCGCTGAGCTTGCGGTCGAGGCGGATCTCCATGTTGCCGGTGCCCTTGAACTCCTCGAAGATCACCTCGTCCATGCGCGAGCCGGTCTCGACGAGCGCCGTGGCGAGGATGGTGAGCGAGCCGCCCTCCTCGATGTTGCGGGCGGCCCCGAAGAACTTCTTGGGCGGGTAGAGCGCCGTGCTGTCGACACCGCCGGAGAGGATGCGGCCGCTCGCCGGCGTGTTGAGGTTGAAGGCGCGCGCCATACGCGTGATGGAGTCGAGCAGCACGCAGACGTCGTGGCCCATCTCGACCAGGCGCTTGACGCGGTCCAGCACCAGCTCGGTGACCTGCACGTGGTTCTCGCTCGGCTGGTCGAACGTGCTGGCGACCACGGTGCCCTTGACCGAGCGCTGCATGTCGGTGACTTCTTCCGGGCGCTCGTCGACGAGCAGGACGAAGAGGTCCACGTCGGGGTTGTTGGCGGCGATCGAGGCGGCAAGCTTCTTGAGGATGGTGGTCTTGCCGGCCTTGGGAGGCGAGGTGATGAGGCCGCGCTGGCCCTTACCGATGGGGCAGAGCAGGTCCATGATGCGCGCCGCGGTGTCGTGTTCGTCGGTCTCGAGGCGCAGCCGCTCTTCGGGGAACAGCGGCGTGAGCTGCTCGAACACGGGGCGCTGGCGCGCGGCGTCCGGGTCCAGGCCGTTGATGTTGTCGATCTTGAGCAGCGCGTTGTACTTCTCGTTGTCCTTGGGCTCGCGCACCTGGCCGGCCACCTCGTCGCCGCGGCGCAGGCCGAAGCGGCGGATCTGGCTGAGGCTCACGTACACGTCGTGGTCGCCCTGGGTGAAGCCGTTCGTGCGCAGGAACCCGAAGCCGTCCGGGAGTACGTCGAGGATGCCCGTGCACGGGATGGTGGGGCGGTCGTCGCGCTGCTGCTCGCCGCCGCCTCCGCCGCCCTGGCGCTGCTTGTCGCGCCCGCGGCGGTTCTTCTTGCCCTGACGCTGACCCTGCTGCTGCCGGTCGCCCTGTGGCTGCTGCTGGCGCTCGCCGTCGCCGGAGGGCCTGCCCTCGGCCGGCGCCTCGGCCGGCGCCGTGGCGCCCGCGGAAGCCGCGGTCGCGCCGTCGGCGGCAGGTGCGGCGGCCGGAGCGTCGGCGGGCTTGCCGTCGGACGCGGCTGCTGGAGCCGGAGCGGAAGCCGCCTCAGGTGCTGGCGCGGCCGCAACGGCGGGTGCGGCCGCCGGAGCCGGCGTCTCGGCCGGCTTGTACGCCGCGGCGGGGGCGGAGACCTCCGCGGGCTTCTCGGCCGGCGCAACCTCGGCGGGCGCAGCCGCCGCGGCGGGCTTTGCCGCGGCCTTCCTGGCCCTGGGCTTGGGCGCCGGCTTCGCGGCCGGCTCAGCTACGGCGGTCTCGACTGCCGGCTCGCTCGGAATGGTGATCTGGTCTGTGGGTTCGTTGGTGCTCATGGGCTCCCGGGACTCCTGGCATCTCGCGTGGGGCGCGGGTGCGCGGTCACGCAGGGGAGATGCCGTACGAGTAAGTGGCAGGTGCGATGGAAGACGGAGTCCGTGCGGACTCCGATGCCAAGTATCTCATACCGCGCAAGAGATTCCCAGTAACCTCGTGGACGCTCGGCTGCGGAATCGTGTCCGGCCGCGCGCCGGGAGGCGGCGAGCGGACCGGGGGTGCGACTGGTGTATCGGATGCGCGCGCCGGACCTGAAGCGGTTCAGGCGGCCCCGGGGCGCGACTCGTCGGCAGGAGCGTCGTCACGGACGGACGGACCGCCCGACTCGACCGCCTCTTCGACGCGCCTCAGGATCAAGCCGAGCACCTCGCTCAGGTTGTCGTCCAGGCTCGGCCCGTCGATGATCGGCACCCCGAGAGCTTGCCCGCGACCTATGATGTACTTCTGGATACGGCGGATCTCGGCGAAGTGCTCCATGTAGCGGCGCAGCGGCCTGATGCCGCCGGTCTCCCACTCGCGCACCGTGAAGTTGCCGCGGTGGCGCTCCTTGTCCGAGATCGCCACCAGGAACTCCAGCACGATGGCCTCTCCCCAGAGCGACCGGTCCAGATAGCCGGGGACGAGGTGGACGCCCTCCACCACCATGCGCTGCGCCTCGTCTATGCCGCGGCGCACCAGCGCCTCGATGCCCACCGACACCGCCTTGGTCTGCTCGATGAAGCCCATCTTGCTGAGGTCGGTCTCACGCGCGACCGGCACGCGCACGGCCGAGGCGGCGTCGAACGACGAGGTGTGGATGGCCGGCATGAGCTCGGGCGCGAAGAACGCGCGCATGGTCTGCCGCACCATGTCGGTGCCGATGACCCGGGTGATGCCCATGCGGTGCGCCAGTTGCGTGGCCAGAGTGCTCTTGCCCACGCCGGTCGCGCCGCCGATGAGGATGATGAGCGGTGTCTCCAGGCGGCGGAGCGTCTGCCACTGGCGGAAGCGCTCGATGAGCACGTCGCCGCGCTCGGGGCCGAGTTGTTCGCGCGCGATGCGCCGGAGGTCCTCGAGAGTGAGGGACTCCGGGCCGCGGCGCCGCAAGCGCCGCTCCACGGCGGCCGCCACGCTGTAGGCGAGCTCGGGCGCGAGACCCGTGGACATGAGCGTCTGGGCCATCAGGCCCTTGCTGAACGGGGTCGCGGCGTGCTCATCGATGAGCGGGATGTCCTCGTAGCGGGGCATCACGACGCCCCGCGCGCGGCGAAGCGCTCCGCGGCCAGCCCGGAGAGCCGGTCGACGGCGGCGCCGAGGTCACCGGCGAGCGCCACCGGCTCGTTGTCGCAGAACACGAGCTCGCTGCCGGCGGCGGCGGCGCCCTCGGCGACGACGTCCACCGCCGCCGCTTTGATCTCCGTGAGGAACACGTCCGCCTCAGCCGCGGCACGCGCGACGGCGACGGGCAGCCGGCGGCGGTCGGCGAGGTCGCACGAGACGAGCACGACCTCGGCGCCGTGGTCCTCGGCCAGCGCCGCGGCGAGCCGCGGCGCGGCCGCCTCCGGCGCCGTGGTGAAGAAGGCCACGCGACGGCCGCGGACGTCGCGCACCGGCCGCGGCCGGAACACCGTCGTCACGACCTCCAGGCCGGGCGCCACGGCCCGGGCCGCGGCGGTGACGGCGGCCACGTCGCCCGGCCCGGCGAACGGCGACTCGCACTGCGTGAGCACGAGCGCGTCGCTGAGCAGCAGCCGGTAGCTGCCGAGGTAGCCGGCCACGTAGTCGACCGGCTGCCCCGCGCCGGCGACGCACAAGGTCGCGTCCGCCAGGATGGGCGGCACCACGGCGCCACTGCCCTCGACGACCGCCAGGGCGGCGCCGCGCCCGTCCAGGAGCGGGATCGCCTCGCGCACGTTGTCGTCGAACGTCATGCCGGCCAGGCCGCCGCCGCAGCGGCGGCAGCCGACGGCGGTGACGCCGGCGAGCACCGCGTCCTCGTAGCAGTCGCTGGCCGCGTGCCGGCCGGCGCGTGAGGCTGCGAGCAGGTCCTCAGGGCCGAGGTCGCCGCCCGGGATGAGCTCCGGCTCGGGCGGCCCGCCCCGGCCCATGGCGAGCACCACAACGCCGCCGTCCGCCCGCCGGGCGGCGTCGAGCCGCCGGCACAGCCAGCCGCTCACCGCCGTCTTGCCGACGCGCTTGCCGGTGCCGATCACGGCGAGCGACGGCGTGTGCGCGAGCCGGGCGAACCGCTGCGGCCGCACCTCGGCGTCCGCGGCCACGTAGGCCGCGCCCTCCGCGAGCGCCGCGCTCATGAGCAGGAAGCGCTCGCGGTAGCCGACGACGGGCTCGTCGGAAAGGTCGACGAGCACCTCGGCCCGCGCCGCGCGCAGCGCGGCGCGCACGCCCTCGAGCACCACGTGCGCCGCGGCGCCCCGCGGTTCCACCGCGTCCAGCCGCGGCACCCCGATCTCGGCCGCCAGGGCGGCGAGCCCGGCGCGCTCGTCGCCGCCCTCCCCCGCGCCCGCGGCGCCGTCCGCGCCGCGCAGCTTCTCGCGGCCGCCGGCGAACACGCCCGCCTCGACCGCGTACGTGCCTCGCAGGCGCGCCACGGCGGCCGCCACGACGGGTGGGTAATGTTCGCCGTCGACGAGCACGACGGCGCGCGGCAGGCGAGGTTCTATCTGCTCTCCTCCTGGAGCCGGCAGATGTACTTGTCGAAGGCGGCGGTCGACGGCACGAAGTCGATGAGTTCCTCCTCACCGTGGAACGGGTACTTGCGCGCCACCCGCACCCGGTCGTCCTCGATCCGGATGAGGTTGTAGCACGCTTTGGTGTTGCCCCGGAGGCGCAGGGAGCTGCAGGTGCCGGCGTTGATGACGAAGAGGCGCTCGAGCCGCCAGGCGTAGGGAACGTGCTTGTGGCCCGAGAGCACGAGGTTGACGTTGCACTCCTGCAGCACCTCGAGGAGGTCGCCGGCGTCGAGCGCCATGCTGCGCTCGCGCCCGGTGCCGGGGATCGGCAGCACGTGGTGGTGCAGCATGAAGATGCGGAACGCCGCGGGGTGGGCGAACTCCTCGCGCAGGAAGTCGTAGCGGGCCCTGCCGATCTGCCCGTAGTCCAGGTCCGGCTCGGACGAATCGAGGGCGACGATCTTGACCCCGTCGATGAGGCGCGTCTGCCAGCGCGGCCCGATGAGCTCCTCGAAGTGCACGTAGCCCACGTTGCGCGCGTCGTGGTTGCCGGGCACCACCACACGAGGCGCCTCGATGCGGTCCAGGTACTCCTTGGCGGTGAAGTAGTCCGGGCGGAAGCCCATCTCGGTGAGGTCGCCGGTGCACAGGACCATGTCCGGCGCCAGCTCGTTGATCTCGACCACGACCCTGTCCATCATGCTCGGCACGAAGTACGGCGAACCGGCGTGGATGTCGCTGATGTGGGCGATGGTGAGCTGCGTCATTCCACGACCACGATACGCCCCGGGCCCTGCTTGTCCAGCACCGAGAAGCTGGTCTGCCCGCCCTTGCGCCGGAAGCGCAGGCGCATGGTCGTGCGCCCGACGCGGAGGTTGCTCAAGGTCACCTCGCCCAGCCAGCGCGGCAGCACGGGGTTGTGCACGTACACGATGTTCTCCTCCGCCTGGGCGTAGATGCCGAGCATCGATTGCAGCACGAGGAACAGCGCCGCGGCCGAGTTGGAGTCGGGCGAGCAGGCCATGGGGAACGAGACCGGCCGGTCCACGGCGTGCCGGGTGAAGCCGCAGAACATCTCCGGCAGGCGCGAGTACTCGTGGGCGGCGGCCGCCTCGAGCAGCCCCCAGGCGAGGCGGCCGGCCTCCTGCACGTAGCCGTGCTTCTTGAGGCCGTTCGCGATGAGGGCCGTGTCGAACGGCCACACGCTGCCGTTGTAGAAGCTCACAGGGTTGTAGAAGCGCGTGTCTTTGCTGAGCGTACGGATGCCCCAGCCGGTGAACATGTCGGGGGCCATGAGCCGGTGCACCACGTCAGGGATGTGCTCCTCGGCCACGATGCGCGACCACAGCGCGTGCCCCACGGTGGACGAGACGGCCTTCACCTGCTGCTTGCGGCCGTCGAGGGCCAGGGCGAAGAAGCCCTGGTCCTCCATCCAGAAGCGCTCATTGAAGGCGCGCTTGAGGCGCGCGGCGGACTGCGACAGCCGCTCCGCGCGCTCAACGTCGCCGAGCTGCCCGTAGACGGCGGCGAGGCGCCGCTTGGCGTAGTACACGTAGCCCTGCGTCTCCGCGAGGGCCACGGGGCCCTCCGCCGGAGTGCCGTCGTCGTGCACCACCGCGTCCTGCGAGTCGCGCCAGCCCTGGTTGCGCAGACCGACGCGCGAGCGGCGCTCGTACTCCACGAACCCGTCGCCGTCGGGGTCGCCCGGGCCGTCGATCCACGCCAGCGCGGCGTCGACGGCCTGTGCGCGCATCTCGAACCCGTCCAGGTCGCCGGTCCACACGGCGAGCTCGGCGACCAGCAGCAGCCACAGTGCCGTGGAGTCCACCGAGCCGAAGTACGGCGTGTGCGGCACGGCGCGGATGGCGGCCAGCTCGCCGCGCCGCAGCTCGTGCATGATCTTGCCGGGCTGCTCTTCGCGGTAGGCGTTGTCGGCCGTACCCTGGCGGCGCGCGAGGAACGACACCGCGGACCGCGCCCAGCGCAGGTCCAGCAGCAGCGTCTCGAGCCCGACGAACGCCATCTCGCGGCCGAACGGCGCGACGAACCAGGGCGCCCCGGCGAGGGGCACGCGGTCGCCGTCGATCACCGCGCTCATCATGCGCAGGTCCTGCTGGCCGCGGCGCAGCGCCCGGTTCAGCTCCTCGTTGTCGGTGAAGATGTCGGTGGCTTCCGACTCCCAGCGCTCGTGCTCGTGGCGGAGCGCCCCGATGCGCGCGTTGAACTCCCCGCCGGCCTCGCCCGGCGCCTCCGGGCCGACCACCTGCACGTCGTAACGCAGGACGGCCCGCCCGCCCGGGGGCAGGTGCAGGCGGAACCGCGCCCGGCCCTGCTTGACCGACTCCGGCCGGTCGTGGAAGCGGATCACCGTCTGGCGGGTGACCTCGTCGAGGCCGAGGTACGACAGCGTCAGCGAGCCGTCGCCGGCCTTGGGCGCGAGCCGCGAGCCGCGGCGCCGGCGGCGGCTGCCGCGCACCTCGAAGAGGTCGGCGAAATCGGCGTCGAGATGCAGGTCGAGCACCAGTTCCACCTCGCGCCGGTCGTAGTTCTGCACGCGCAGCATCTCGTAGAGGCGGTCGGAGACGAAGCGCGTGCGGCGGATGTGGATGCTCGCCTGCGGCAGCACGTGCCCGCCCGCGGTGCGCGCCTCCAGGTTGGTGAGCTCCACGGTCGCCGCGTAGCCACGGTCTGCGCTGGCGCTGAGGAGTACCGGCTGCCGCCCCGCGATGCTGAGCTCGTAGCGGCTCAGGTAGCGCGTGTCGCGGTAGTAGAGCCCCAGTGCAGAGTTCTCGGCGCCGGGCACCTGGCCGAGCTCGTTGGTGTAGAGGAAGAGGTCGCCCTCCTTGATGGCGAGCCGCGAGGCGCGCCCCCCGCCCATCACGTAGCGCTCGGCGCTGGTGGTGGTGACGACCAGCTCTTCGGACACGCGGTCGCGCGCAGGCCCGCGCTCCCGCGCGCCTGCCGCCCGATCCGGTTGTTCCTGGGATGCGCTCATCCGCGCCGGGTACTTACCCTGTCGCCTCGAGGAACAGCCGCATCAGCGCGGCGCCGCTGTCCACGTGCAGCCCGGTGGCCGCGGCCTGGGTCTCGCCGAAGCCCATCGCGCCCCCGCCGCCGGCGCCGGGCAGGCTCTCACTGATGACGAAAGGCACGGGCCCGGGGGCGTGCGTGCGCGTGCGCAGCGGCGTGAGGTGGTCGGGGACCACGAGCACGCCGGGGCGCCGACCGGACGACGCCATGACGGGCGCGAGGATCTCGCGGTCCACCCGCTCGATGGCGCGCACCTTCTCGCGCAGGTCGCCCATGTGGCCGGCCTCGTCGGGCGCCTCCACGTGCACCCACACGAGGTCGTGGTCCTCGAGCGCCGCCAGGGCGGCGCTCGCCTTGGCCCCATAGTCGGTGTCCAGGCCGCCGGTGGCGCCGGGCACGTCGATCACGTCCAGCCCGGCGAGGCGGCCGATGCCGCGCACGAGGTCCACGGCGCCCACCACGGCGCCGCTGAGGCCGGACTGCTCGCGGAACGGCTCGATGTGCGGCGCCGTGCCCTCGCCCCAGAACCAGGAGCCCGTGCCCGGCCGCTCGTGCGCGAGCACCGCGTCGGCGGCCTCCTGGAGCCCGGTCAGCGTCGCCGCCGGCGTGCCGTCGCCGGCCACTCCCGCGGCTTCGCCGGGCAGGTGGCCGGCCACCGGCCGGTCGAGGATGTCGTGTGGCGGGGTGCAGGGCACCACGTGCCCGCCACGCCACACCAGGAGGTGCCGGTAGCTGACGCCCACGTAGAACTCGAACGCGCCGCTGCCGAGCTCGGCCTGCAGGGCCTCGACGCAGCGGCGCGCCTCGTCGTTGGGGATGTGGCCGGCCGTGTTGTCCTTCATCAACCCGCCGGCCACCGTGACGAGGTTGAGCCGGTAGGCGACGTCGTCCGGCCCCAGTTCAACGCCGAGGCTGGCCGCCTCCAGCGGGCTGCGCCCGGTGAAGCAGGCGGCGGGGTCGTACCCGAGCACGGCCAGGTTGGCGACGTCGCTGCCCGGCACCATGCCGTCGGGCACCGTCCGCACCAGCCCGGAGAGGCCGCCGCGCGCGAGCGCGTCCATGACGGGCGTCTCGGCGGCCTCCAGCGGCGTCTTGCCGCCGAGGGCTGCCTGCGGCTCGTCGGCCATGCCGTCCGGCACCAGGAGCAGGCGCCGGCGCATCACGCCGCCCTCCTGCGGGCTTCGCTCACGCCGAGCCGCCGAGGACCATGAGCGGCGAGAGCTCGAGACCGTCGTACTTCGGGCGGTAGCGCTCGGTGTCGTAGTAGCGGTCCACGTCCACGACCTTCTTTGTAGAGACGACCTCGTCGATCGGCACCGAGCCGTACTTGCCGTCCTGCAGGGCGACCATGCGCCCGGTCTGACCCTTCATGATCAGGTCCACGGCCAGGTTGCCGTAGGCCGTGGGCACGATGCAGTCGATCGCGTCCGGCGCGCCGCTGCGCACCAGGTAGCTCAGGTTCATGGAGATCATGTCGATCTTCTTGCCGCCGTTGTACTTGGGCGCGAGCTCCTTGACCTTGTTGCTCACGTTCTGGCCGATGCCGCCGAGCTTGGCGTGGCCGAACATGTCCTTCTCGCCGCCCATGAAGACCATCTCGCCGCCCTCGGGCATGGCGCCCTCGCTGACGATGCAGACGGAGTACCCCTCGGGACGGCCGTTGCGGTCCTCCACGAGCAGCTGCGTGAGCTTCTCCAGGTCGAACTTGTACTCGGGGATCACGCAGCGGTCGGCGGCGCCGGCGAACGTCGGCAGCAGCGCCGTGTAGCCGGCGTAGCGGCCGAACACCTCGAGCACGACGATGCGCTCATGCGAGGCGGCCGAGCTGGTCACCTGGCGCGCCATCTCGATGGTGCGGTTCACACAGGTGCCGAAGCCCATGCAGTAGTCGGTGCCGGGGACGTCGTTGTCCATCGTCTTGGGGATCGCGACCACGGGGAACCCGCGGCGGCCGAGCTCGACGCCGTAGCTGAGCGTGTCGTCGCCGCCGCTCGGCACCAGGTAGTCGATACCGAGGAACTCGAGGTTGGCGAGGACCTCGTCGGTGAGGTCGTTCTTCTCCGCGGTGTACTTGTCCTTGAGGTGCGCCGGCACGTCCTTGAGCGGCACCGTGCTGGGGCGCGTGCGCGACGAGTGGAGGAACGTGCCGCCGGAGTACGCGTAGCGCTCGACGACGCCCTTGTCGAGCGGCAGGATCCACTCGCTGTTGTCGGCGCCGGCCTCGCGCTTCAGATTGATGAGCCCCGCCCAGCCGCGGCGGATGCCGATGACCTCGTACCCCTCCCGCAGCGCGCGCAGCGTCACTCCGCGGATGGCCTGGTTGAGACCGGGGATGTCGCCGCCGCCGGTGAGGATGCCGATCCGACCCTTCTTGTCACTCATGGTGTCTTCCTCTCCTTTGGAGGCCTGTGTGCGGTGCCGCTACGCCGCCCCGCACGCTTGCGTGCCTGCCGCGACTACTGTGCCGGACCACTGCGCGGCCCCGCACGAAAGCCCCACTTCGATGGCTTTTCATGCGTCGCCCTCGACGCGGATGACGGCGGGCTCGCCGTGCACGTCCGGCAGTGCGTTGATCTGCTCGAGGGCGGCGAAGAACTGCGCCTCGCGCACGGGATGCAGCAGCAGCACGAGCTCGGCCTGCTCGCCCCCACCCTCCTGGACCATCGAATGGATGCTCACGCCGTGCTCGCCGAAGAGCGTACTGACCTTGGCGAGCACGCCGGGCTGATCATTCACCCTTAACCTGAGGTAGAACCTCGAGACCATATCGTCGTCGGGGAAGAACGGGACGTCCTTGTAGCAGAGGCAGTTCTGCACGAAGCTGCCCTTCACCGTGTTGACCACGGAGATGACGTCACCGATGACGGCTGACGCCGTGGGCACGCTGCCGGCGCCCGGGCCGAACAGCATGATCTCGTCGAACGCGTCGCTGGTGAGGAACACCGCGTTGTAGGCGCCGGTCACGCCGGCCAGCGGGTGCGTCCTGGGCAGGAACGCAGGGTACACGCGCACGTTCATGCGACCGTCGATGAGCTTGGCCACGCCGAGCAGCTTGGCGGTGAGGCCGAGGCGCACGCCGTGGGCGATGTCCGTGGACGAGATCTTGGTGATGCCCTCGTAGGGGACGTCGCCGAGGCCGGTGCGGCTGTGGAAGGCGATGGAGCTGAGGATCGCCATCTTGGCCGCCGCGTCCTTGCCCCCGACGTCCTCGGTGGGGTCGGCCTCGGCGTAGCCGAGACGCTGGGCCTCCTTGAGCACGTCGTCGTAGTCGGCCCCGGTCTCGGCCATCTCGCTCAGCATGTAGTTGGTGGTGCCGTTGACGATGCCGAACACCGTCTTGACCTCGGCGGCCACCAGCGACTCGCGCAGCACCTTGATGACGGGGACGGCGCCGACGGCGCTCGCCTCGAAACGGAGGTGCACGCCGCTCTCCTCCGCGGCCGCGAACAGCTCGGCGCCGTGCTGCGCCAGGAGCTGCTTGTTGGCCGTCACCACGTTCTTGCCGGCCTTGAGGGCGCGGAGCTGGAAGTCGAGCGCCGCGCCCGTCCCCCCGATGAGCTCCACGACGACGGAGATCCCGGGGTCCTCGAGGATGTCCTCGAAGCGCGTCGTCACGACGCCGGCGTCGAGCTCGGGGTGGCTGAAGCCCGGGTCCTTCTCGAGCACGCGCTTGAGCACCACCTGCTTGCCGGTGGCCAGGGTGATGTCCTCGGCGTTCTTCTTGAGCAGCTTGCCCACGCCGGACCCCACGGTGCCGTACCCGAGGAGCCCGATGCCTACCTTGTCCACTGCCTGCCCTCCGCTGTCGTGAGGTCGTCAGGGGACGAGCGGGCGCTGCAGGCGCAGCACGTCGTCCCAGGTCTCTCGCTCGATGATGACGCGCGCGCGACCCTCGCCCACCAGGACGACGGCCGGGCGCGGCTGCGCGTTGTAGTTGTTGGCCATGGCGTAGCCGTAAGCCCCCGTGCTCGGCGTGACGAGGATGTCGCCGGGCTCGGGCGGGGCGATGTGCACGTCGCGCACCAGAACGTCGCCCGACTCGCAGTGCTTGCCGGCGATGGTGACGACGTCCGTCGGCTCCTCCTCCACCTTGTTCGCCAGCAGCGCCTCGTACTTGGAGTCGTACAGCATGGGCCGCAGGTTGTCGCTCATGCCGCCGTCCACGGCCACATAGGTGCGCACGCCGGGGATGACCTTGACGGTGCCGACCGTGTAGGCCGTCACCGCGGCCTTACCGGCGATGCTGCGCCCGGGCTCGACGAAGAGCCGCGGCATGGGCATGCCGTGCTTCTCCGCCCCGGCGCGGACGGCGGAGACGGCGATCTCGGCGAACTCGGCGATGGAGCTGGGCTGGTCCGCGCTCGTGTAGCGGATGCCCAGCCCGCCGCCGATGTTGAAGATGCGGCACTCGAAGCCGAAGTCGCGGCGCCACTCGCTGATGGCGACGAAGAGCACCTCGACCTCGCGCTGGTACGAGTCGAGCTCGAAGATCTGCGAGCCGATGTGCGCGTGCACGCCCACGAGCTCGAGATGGGGCGCGTCCTTGAGACGGCGGACCGCCTGATGCGCCAGGCCGTCAGAGAGCCCGAACCCGAACTTGCTGTCCTGCTGGCCGGTCTGGATGAAGTCGTGCGTGTTGGGCCGCACGCCCGGCGTGACGCGCACGAGGACGTCCTGGGAGCGGCCCCGGGCGGCGGCCGCCGCCTCCAGCCGTTCGATCTCCTCGAACGAGTCCACGACGAAGTGGCCGATGCCGGCGTCCAGGCCGGCCTCGATCTCGGCCACCGACTTGTTGTTGCCGTGGAAGTAGATGCACTCCGGCGGGAAGCCGGCGGCGACGGCGGCGGCGAGCTCGCCGCCGGTGGCCACGTCGATCGAGAGGCCTTCCTGCGCGACCAGCTGCGCCATCGCGCGGCAGCTGAAGGCCTTGCTCGCGTACACGATCTCGAAGAGGTCGGAGCGCGCGCCGAACGCCGCCTTGTACGCGCGGCACTGGTCGCGCAGCGTCTGCTCGTCGTAGATGAACAGCGGCGTGCCGAACTCCCGCGCCAGGTCCACCACGTCGCAGCCGCCGATCTCGAGGTGGCCGGCGGCGTTGTGCACGGTCGTGTGCGGATAGATGAGCGTGTGCGTCATGCGCGGCTTCTCAGAACTCGATGCCGGGCCGCGCGTGCACGCCCGCGTCGTAGTAGTGCTTGAGCGGGCGCATCTCGGTGGCCAGGTCGGCCGCCGCGATGAGCTCCTCCGGCGCGCGGCGGCCGGTGATGACCAGCTCGACGGCCGCCGGCTTGGCGGCGATGAGCTCGAGCACGCTGCTCAGTGGGACGAGCTCGAAGAAGACTGCCGTCACGAGCTCGTCCAGTACGACCAGGTCGTAGTCTTCGCTCTCCACGAGCGCCCGGCCGCGGTCGAAGCCCGCGATCGCCGCGGCCCGGTCCTCCGCCGAGACCTTGCCGGCGCGCACCCAGTGGTCGAGCCCACACTGGTGCACCGGCACGCCCAGCTTCTTGAGACTGACGATCTCGCCCCAATCGGGGTCGGCCTTCATGAACTGCAGCACGGCGGGACGCAGGCCCTGGCCGAGCGCGCGCAGCACGAGGCCGAGCGACGCCGTGGTCTTGCCTTTGCCGTCGCCGGTGTAGACCTGTACGTAGCCGCGTTCGAGGGGACTCACGAGGTGGTCACTTCCCGTAGTCGTAGAACCCGGAACCGGTCTTGCGGCCGAGCTTGCCGGCGTCCCTGAGGTCCGTCAGCGCCGGGCTGGGCCTGTACTTGGCGTCGCCGAGCTCGCGCTCCAGCGTCTCGAGGATCGCCGACGTGGTGTCGAGGCCGACGAGGTCGGCGAGGGCCAGCGGGCCCATGGGCCAGTTGGCGCCGAGCTTCATGCCGCTGTCGATGTCCTCGGCGCTCGCGACCTTCTCGTGATACGCGTTGGCGGCCTCGTTGATCATCGGGAAGAGGATGCGGTTGACGACGAACCCGGGTGAGTCGGTGACGGTGATCGGTGTCTTGCCCACGGCCCCGGCGTAGGCGCGGGCCGCGGCGACGGTCTCGTCCCCGGTCTGCTCGCCCACCACGACCTCCACCAGCGCCATGAGCGGCACGGGGTTGAAGAAGTGGATGCCGACGAAGCGGCCAGGGTTGGTCACGAACTTCGCGAGGTCGGTGATCGACAGGCTCGAGGTGTTGCTGGCCAGGATCGCGTCCCCGCGCAGGGTGGCGGCGGCGCGCGTGAAGAGGTCCTTCTTGATGTCCATCGACTCCGGCGCCGCCTCGACCAACAGGTCGGCCTCGGCGCCGGCGGCCATGTCGGTGCTGGTGGTGATGCGGGCCAGGGCGGCGTCGCGGTCCGCGGCCTCCATGCGGCCCTTCTCGACCAGCCGGCCGAGGCCCTTCTCGATACCGGCCATGCCCTTGGCGATGAACTCGTCGGCGACGTCGATCATGACCACATCGAGGCCGGCGACGGCCGACACCTGGACGATGCCGGCGCCCATCTGCCCGGCTCCTGCGACGAGTACTTGCTTGACGCTCACGGTGGTCCTCCTCGTGGTCTGGGACCGCGCGCGGCCGGTCAGGCGGGAGCGCGCGGGTGTGTCGTCCGAGTGTGCAGGTCGATGTTATCGCAGGGTGCCGGACCCCGTACACGGGCGCCGGTGCGACAGGACCGGGATCGTCCTGTTACCATGTCCGCATGGCAGAGCCGAAGATCATCAGCTGCGAGGTGCTCCGCAACGAGATCGAGTCCGTGCTCGAGCGCGACGGCCGCGGCCTCCAGGTCGACTTCGTCGACGGCGCGCTGCACGACTACCCCGACAGGATGCGTTCCACACTGCAGGAGCGCATCGACTGCACGCCCGGCGACTGCGACATCTACCTCTCGTGCGCGCGCTGCAGCAACGGCACGGTGGGTCTCAAGGGCGGCGACCACCGCCTCGTGCTCCCCGCCGCCGACGACTGCATCTCGCTGCTCCTGGGCTCGCGTAGCCGTTACCTCGAGGAGCACGGCGCCCAGCCCGGCACGTACTACTACACGCGCGGCTGGATCGACTTCATCCGCGATCCGTACACGGAGTACCGCGAAATCGTCCCCAAGTACGGCGAGGAGAAGGCCGCCCGCGTGGCCCGGCTCATCATGGAGCACTACACGCGCCTGGCGGTGATCGAGACGCCGGGCGTGGCCGGGCTCGACGACAAGGCGGAGTACCTCGAGACGGTGCGACGCTTCTACGACCTGCCGCTCGAGAGGCTCACCGGATCGCTGCGCTTTCTCGAGAAGCTGGTCAGCGGGCCGCACGACGAGGAGTTCATCGTCGTGGAGTCCGGCGACGAGCTCGACGAGTCGCGCTTCTGGGCGCTCTCGAGCGTCTGACGCCCGGCGGCGCCTGACGCCGGCCGATCAGTCCTCGCCGACCGGCTTCTTCTTCGCGGCCGGCTTCTTCCTGGCCGCGGGCTTCTTCGGCGCGGCCTTCTTCGCGGCGGGCTTCTTCGGCGCGGCCTTCTGCGCGGCGGGCTTCTTCGGCGCGGCCTTCTTCTCCGCCGGCTCCGGCTCCGCGGCCACGTCCGCCGCCGGCGCCTCTGCAGGCGCCTCCGCCTGAGGCGCGGCGTCGCCTGCGGCGGCCTCCGCCCCGGCCTCGCCCGCTCCCTGCGCCTTCTCCCGCCCGGCGTCCCTCTCCGCACTGTCGAGCTGTACCGCGTGCGCGTAGGCGAGCTGCATCTGCGCCAGCGCGTCGTGCAGCCCGCGCGTGCGGTCCGGGCCCTGCTCGCGCTCGATCACTTCGAGGGTCGCCCGCACCAGTTCTATGGAAAGGCGCGCGTCGGCGAGGTCGCGGACCTCACGCGTCTCCTCGAGCAGGCCCATCTTCTGCGAGCCGAAGTTGACCAGCCCCACCATCGTCTCGTAGGCGAGGTCGAAGGTGTGCACGCTCTTCAGCTGCTCGAGGATCTGCCGCGCCCGCTCCTCGTCGGGGATGACCCTGCCGTGCTCGTCGTCAGCCATCACTCTCTCCTCACTCGTCACTGCTGTGGGACGGAGCTGCGGTGGGCCGCCTCCACCGTCCCGGCGAAGACCTCTCTCAGGCTCTTGCCTTCCTGATGCGCGCGCGCCTGCTGCTGGGCGCCGTTGCCGTCGCGCAGCATGCGCTCCACGTCGGCGAGGTGCGGGCTCAGGCCGATGTCGTCGGCGTACGGCGCCGCGAGCTCCACGAGTTGCCGGATGGCGTCGGCCGCCGGCAGCTCCTCGCACATGTTCCAGTCCACCAGCTTGCCGTCCAGGCCGTAGCGGATGGCCCGCCAGAGGTTCTCCTCCACGTACCGGGTGTCGAGGATCGGCAGCGGCATGCCTTCGTCGTACACGCGCGCCAGGTGCGCGACGAGCCCGACGGTGAGCGACGAGATCGCCAGGCTCTGCCACGCCTCTGTCTGCGCGTCGCAGATGCGCACCTCCACGGTCCCGAACCTGTGGTGCGGCCGCACCGACCACCAGATCTGCGTGAACTCCTGGATGCAGTTGGTCCGGATGAGCTCCTCGTAGAAGCTGCGGTGCTCCGCCCAGGAGCCGAACACGTCGGGGATGCCGCAGCGTGGGAACATGCGCACGAAGGTCTGCGTGCGCGCCGAGTGGAGCTGGCTCCACACACCCTCGATGAAGGGCGAGTTGGCCGAGAGGGCGAGCAGGTGCGGGAGATAGGTGCGCAGGGCGTCGCACACGGCGACGGCCCGGTCGCAGCCGCGCACGCCCACGTGCACGTGCGCTGCCCAGGTGTTGTTGCGCCAGGCGACGTACTTGAGCGTGTCCTCGACCACCTTGTAGTGCGGCGTGTCGATGATCTGCTGGTCCTTCCACATGGAGAAGGGGTGCGTGCCCGTGCAGCCGAGAGCGTACCCCTGCTCGTCGGCGTGGGTGAACAGCTCGGAGCGGTTGAGCAGGAGCTGCTTCGCCGCCTGCCCGAAGTGCAGCGTGCGCGGCGTGCTGACCTCGATCTCCGAGGTGAGCAGCTCGCCGGCGATGCGCTCGCGCAGCCGCGGCGGCGCCGAGTCGCGCAGCTCCTTGAAGGCGCCGGTGAGCGCGAGCGTCTCTTTGTCGAGCACCTGGAACTCCTCTTCGAGCCCCAGGTCCAGGTCGTGCGCGTTGTCGAAGCGCGCCTCGACCTCCTCGAAATATGCGGAAAGGTCTGCCTCCATCGAGGTGCACTCTACCGAATACGCACGACCTTCACACACAGGCGGCGCGGGCGGCCGCGGCCGCGGCACAAGACGGCGCCGGCCCGGCTCGCTGGTCGCGAGCCGGGCCGGCGCCCGTGTCACCCGCCGGGCGGGTCGCGCCCGCGCGTGGCGTTCGTGTGGCTTACGGCTGCGGCGGCGGGACGACCTCGTCGGGCGTCAGATCGCGGTACTTCAGGTTCTTGATGGTGTAGGTGACGGTGGTCGTGCCGTCGCCGTTGTCGACCCTGGTGATGACGCCGCGGGCCTTGACCTTGTCGCCCGCGGCCACGTCGCCCAGCGTCTTAGGGACCGCTCCGTCACCGGTGAGCAGCCAGACCTTCGCGCCGGCGGCGACCGTGAAGGACGCGTCTGTGCGGCGCAGCCCGCGGACGGTCTTCGTGCCGGCCTTGACGTGGATCATGATCGTGCCGGCGGTAGTCTGGCTGGCAGTCGACGTATCGACGGAGACGACCTTGCCCACCAGGTTGAACTTGGCGTGGCCATGTTTCCCGCCACCGCCGCCCGGGGCGCCTGCGAGCGCCAGCGGCACGAGCGTCAGGGCGAGAGCGGCGACCACGACGACGAGGAGCAGTTTCTTCACGCTGGGACCTCCTTCGGTCACGAGGACCGGGACGGTGTGCGATTTCAGTGCCCGTACATCCCCTTAACGGGACAAGGGCCCCGAACCTGACGGGCGCAGATCGTCAAGGCTGTCGTCAGGACGGGCGACAGGCGTCCGGTGGTCCGGCGCAACGCGCCCGCGGAGTCCGCCGGGCCGGGCCGGCCGGGCGCACCGCGGGGCGGGTGCGCCGCGGCCGCGGGGAGGCGCCAGCGGCCGCACCCAAGAGGTTGCGCCCGGTCCCAATCCGTATAGCATTACGCGCGGCACAGGGCAGGATGGGGAAAGGAGCCCGTGTGAAACTCAGCCTCGTTCCCAAGGAACACGACTACTTCAGGCTGTTCTCAGAGCTTGCGGCGAACCTCGACGCCGCGGCCCGGTTGCTCGTCAAGTTCATGAACGACAGCGACCGCAAGGGCGTCGCCGCGGGCATCCTCGAGCACGAGCACGTGGGCGACAAGATCGTGCACGACATCATCCGCAAGCTCAACAAGTCGTTCATCACGCCCATCGACCGTGAGGACATCTACGACCTCGTGTCCACCACCGACGAGATCCTCGACAACATCGAGGCGGCGGCGGACATGGTCATGCTCTACCGGGTCGGCGAGATCACCGAGCAGGCGCGCCGCCAAGCCGAGGTCATCGCCAAGGCCACGCCGCTGCTCAAAGAGTGCATGGACAACCTCGAGAAGCCCAAGGGCCTCGACGAACGCATCATCGCGATCAACAGCCTCGAGAACGACGGCGACCGCATCCTGCGCGACGCCATGGCGAGCCTGTTCGACGGTCAGTGGCAGTGCACCGACATCATCAAGTGGAAAGACATCTACGAGATCCTCGAGGCCGCGATCGACGAGTGCGAGCACGTAGCGAACGTCATCGAGAGTATCGTGCTCAAGCACAACTGACCTGAGCACGGGCTGTGGTCCTCCTCATCGCGATCGTCGTCGTCGCGCTCGTCTTCGACTTCACCAACGGCTTCCACGACACCGCCAACGCGATCGCGACCTCGGTCTCGACGCGTGCCATCTCACCGCGACTCGCCGTGCTCATGGCGGCGGGCCTCAACCTCTTGGGCGCCATCATCTACACCGGCGTCGCCAGGACGGTCGGCGAGGGCCTCGTCGATACCGATCTCGTCACCCTGCCGATCGTCATGTCCGCCCTCATCGGGGCGGTGGTCTGGAACTTCACCACCTGGTACTTCGGCATCCCGTCGAGCTCGTCGCAGGCGCTGTTCGGCGGCCTCATCGGGGCGATGATCGCCTCCGCCGGCCTCGACGGAGTCATCTGGAGCGGCGTGTTCGAGAAGATCATCCTCCCGATGGTCGGCTCCCCGGTGCTCGGCTTCGTCGGCGCCTGGGTGCTGATGACCGGCCTCATCTGGCTGGTGCGCAAGCGCCAGCAGCGACCCGTGAACAAGTGGTTCCGAAGACTGCAGCCGATCTCCGCGGGGTTCATGGCGTTCTCGCACGGTGCCAACGACGCCCAGAAGACCATGGGCATCATCACGCTGGCCCTGTTCGCCAGCGGCAAGATCCCGACCTTCGACATCCCTCTCTGGGTCAAGCTGGCGTGCGCGCTCGCCATGGCCGTCGGCACCTACTCCGGCGGGTGGCGCATCATCCACACGCTCGGGTCCAAGGTCATCAAGCTCGACCCCATCCACGGCTTCGCCGCCGAGACGGCGGCCGCGAGCGTGATCCAGCTGGCGACGCACTTCGGGTTCCCCGTCTCGACCACGCACACCATCACGGCGGCGATCATGGGCGTCGGCTCGACGCAGCGCCTGTCGGCGGTGCGCTGGGGCGTCGCCGGCGACATCGCCACCGCCTGGATCCTCACACTGCCGGCAGCCGGCCTCGTCGGCGCCGGCTGCTACCTCGCCGGTCAGGCGCTCCGCTCGCTCTTCTGAGCGCGACCTCGGCGTAGCCGCGCCGGCGTCGGTCGACCCCCGCCGATTGACCGAACGTAACTGTTACGTTATCTTCGTGACGTACCGCGTCCGGCGCCGACGGCGCCACCGCGCGGCACCACACCCGCCCCCGGCCCCGGACACCTCATGACCCGCGTCTTCAACCGCGGGGAGCTCAAGCTGGCTCTCCTCTCCGTGATCGCCTCGCTCGGCGAAGGGCACGGCTACGCGATCATGCAGGAGATCCAGCGCCGGGTCGGCAGCCAGTGGCGGCCCAGCCCGGGGGCGATCTACCCCGCGCTCGTGACACTCGAGGAGGCCGGCCTCATCGCCTCCGACGAGCGCGATGGGCTGCGCGTCTACCGACCCACGCCGGCGGGAGCCGCCGAGCTGGCGGGGCAGGACCTCGGGCCCAGTTGGGGGGACATCTCCCGCCGCGCTCACGCCCGTCGCCCGCACATCACCCTCGGCAGGCTGCTCGACCGCTTCGAGCTCGGCCTCCCCCGACGCACGGGTCTCAGCCCCGAGCAGGCCGAGAGCATCGACGCGGCGCTCACGCGCACACGCAACGACATCGCCGCGATCCTGGACGAAGGAGCAGAGCATGGATGAGTTCGGGAAGGCCGCCCTGCGCGAGCGCGAGGCGGTACGCATCGCACGGCGCCAGTGGTTCTGGATGGACCTCATCGTCTGGGCGGCCATCAGCGTGTTCCTGTTCGTCATCTGGTGGCTCGCCGGCGGCGGCTTCCCCTGGTTCGTCATCGCCGTCGGGGCGTGGGGCATCGTCGTCGTCGCCCACGCCGCCTTCGCCTTCGTGCTGCGCAGCCCCGAGGACATCCTGCTCCAGCGCGAGGAGCAGGACCGCCGGCGCGAGCGAGAGCAGTCCCGCTCGGAGGGGAACGGTTGAGTGAACGTAAGTATTACGTTATGGTCGTAGCGCGACGCCGGCACGCCGGCCTCACGCCGATTGTCCAGCGGGAGCACCGTTCGGTCTCCTCCCTGTTCCAAGGAGCACAATGAAGATCCGCCTCATCGAGCCCGAACCGCCCGGGATGCACGTCTGGGCTAAGGTCCTCCTCCCCCGTCTGGGCCTGCCCATCATCGCGGCGACCCTCAAGGAGCAGGGGCACGACGTGCTCGTCTACAACCCCACGATGGCGCCCATCGACTGGGACGACGTGAACACGTCGGACCTCGTCGGGCTCTCCAGCACGACGTCGACGGCGACCACCGCCTACGAGTTCGCGGAGGACCTCCACGGCAAGGGGATCCCCGTCGTCATCGGCGGCTCGCACGTCACCTTCATGGCCGACGAGGCGCTCGAGCACGTGGACTACGTGGCCCGCGGCGAGGGCGGCGAGCAGCTCATGCTCGAGCTCATCGATGCGCTCGGCGGCGGGCGCGAGCTCGGCACCATCGCCGGCCTGTCGTTCAAGCGCGACGGCCGCGCGGTGCACAACCCGCCGCGCGAGGCGCTCGCGGACCTCGACGAGCTGCCCCTCCCCGACCTGCGGCTCCTGGTCGGCAGCGACAAGATCAACACGGTGCCCATCATGACCAGCTGGGGTTGCCCGTTCGACTGCACCTTCTGCTCGGTCACCGCCATGTTCGGCAAGAAGTACCGGTTCCGCAGCGCCGAGAGCGTCATCGCCGAGCTCAAGGACAAGCGCCCGCAGCGCATCTTCTTCTACGACGACAACATGGCCGCCAACCGCAAGCGACTCAAGCGGCTGCTGCAGATGATGATCGACGAGGACCTCGTCATCCCCTGGTCGGCGCAGGTGCGCACCGACGTCGTGCGCGACCCCGAGCTGCTCGACCTGATGCGCCGGTCCGGCTGCAACCTCGTCTATCTCGGCCTCGAGTCCATCAACCAGGAGACCCTCGACAAGTTCGAGAAGTCGCAGACGGTGGCCGACATCGAGAAGGCCATCAAGGTATTGCACGACTACGGCATCAAGAGCCACGGCATGTTCGTGCTCGGCGCCGACAGCGACGACGTGCAGACCGTGCGCGACACTGTCGCCTTCGCCATCAAGAACAAGATCGACACGGTGATGCTCAACATCCTCACGCCGCTGCCCGGCACGCTGCAGTTCCAGGAGTTCGACGAGGCGGACCGGATCTTCGACAAGCGCTGGGAGCTCTACGACGCGCACCACGTCGTCTTCGAGCCGGCGCGCATGACGCCCTACGAACTGCAGATCGAGGTGCTCCGCGGCTACATGCGCTTCTACTCGGTGCGCACCTGGCTGGGCTACATCTTCAGGCTACAGTTCACCAAGCAGCTGCTCTTCCACTGGTGGGGCATGGCGATCATCCGCAACTGGCGCCGCGACGAGCGCAACAAGGCGTTCATCAAGGCGCTCAAGCAGATGTGGCCGAGCCCGACGCCGCGCGGCACGGTGCGCCGGCCGACGGGCCGCGCCGAGGTCGACTGATGCACGTAGCCTGCGCAGCGCACGGAGTGCTGTTGAGCGACCCCCCATGTGCGCAGCGCAGGCGGGGCGGACCAATGCACGGGACAGCTATTGAGCGGGCGTCGGCCCGGAGGGCCAAGCGGCGACCGGACTGACGCCGCCGGGACGCCGGACCGCCGGTCCGGCGTCCCGCGCCGGCGACCGCTCCAAATGCGTTCCGCGGAGCGGGCCGGGCGGTTGTCAGGCACCCTGCCGGATGTTAGGGTCTCGTACTTGAGTCCGGTGAGTAGTGCACGCGATGGCTCACCTCAACGAGGGCGGTACGGAGCCGGCCCGCAAGGAGGCGATGCAGTGAACGGCAAACGGCCAATCCTGACCACATGTGTCCTGCTCGGTACTCTCCTTCTCGCCTTCGCCGTCACCTCGTCCGCTTTCGCCTCTCCCATCAGCAGCAAGAAAGCACAGCTGCGCCAGGTGCAGGCCAAGCTCCAGACCGTCTACCACCAGGTCGACATGGCCGTGGAGAAGTACAACGAGGCCAACTCGCAGCTCTCCACCGTCCAGTCGCAGATCAAGCAGAACGAGCACCTGCTCAAGGTCGCCGAGTACAACCTCGACGTGGCCAACAAGCAGCTCAGCGCCCGCGCCCTGGACATCTACAAGACCCGTGACGTGAGCGTGGTGGACGTCCTGTTCGCCGCCAACAGCTTCGACGACCTCGTCACCCAGCTCGACATGATGGAGCGGCTGGGCAACAGCGACGTCGACACCGTGCACAGCATCGCCGCGTACCGCGCGGAGATCAAGGACCGGCGCGTCAAGCTCGACGCCGACAAGAAGTCCGCGACCAAGCTGGTGGCCACAGCGGCCGCGAACAAGGCCCAGGTCCAGAGCCTGGAGAACAAGCTCGAGGGCATGACCGCCGGCCTCAAGTCGCAGATCAGCCAGCTCGAGGCCCAGGCTGCCGCGGCCGCCAAGGCTGCCGCGCAGGCCGCTGCTGCCCAGACGGGCGGCGGCGACACCGGGGGCAGCACCGGCGGAGGCGGCGGCACCGTCGTCGACCCGGGCGGCTCAGGCCACTCGGCCGTCGTCGCCATCGCGCAGCGCTACCTCGGCGTGCCCTACGTCTACGGCGGCGCCAGCCCCAGCGGCTTCGACTGCTCCGGTCTCGCCATGTACTGCTACGCGCAGATCGGCATCGGCCTCTCGCACGGCGCCACCGACCAGCAGCACTCCAGCACGCCCGTCCCGCTCAACGCGCTGCAGCCGGGCGACCTCGTGTTCTTCGGCAACGCCAGCTACAGCTACCACGTCGGCATCTACGTCGGCGGCGGCAGCATGATCCACGCCCCGCACACCGGCTCCGTCGTGAGCTACGGCTCCATCTCCGGCGCCTGGATCGGCGGCCGGCCCTGATCTTCCCGCGCCTGAGGACGCCTTTCAGCGCGAGCGCATAGGGAACGCGTCCTCAGGCGCGAATACTTTTTCACTCCGAACCACGGCAAGCGACCGCTCGTCACCTCAGGCGTGACGCCGGAGGTCAGCACCGAGTGAACCAGCGCAGGAATCTCATCCGCACCACCATCCTCGCCCTCATGGGCCTCGTGGCCGTGCTGCTCGTCGCCGCTCCCGCAGCCTCCGCCGCCGGCGACGTGGCCAAGGCCAAGGACCGCCTCCAGGCGATCGAGGCTCGCCTCTCCGACGTCAGCACGCGGTCGGAGATCGCCGTCGAGAAGTACAACCAGGCCAGCAGCCAGCTCGAGGCCGTACAGGCCAAGATCGACGAGAACCAGCGCCAGCTCGAGACGGCGCGCAAGAACCTCTCCACGGCCAGCGACCAGCTCGTGCAGCGCGCCATCAACATGTACAAGTCGCGCGACGTGGACGTCATCGACATCGTCTTCCAGGCGAACGACTTCGACGAGCTCATCAGCCAGCTCGACATGATGCAGCGGCTGGGCAACAGCGACGTCGACACCGTCCACGCCATCGCCGCCTACAAGCGAGAGATCAAGGACCGCCGCGTCCGGCTCAACGCCGACGAGAAGACCGCCACGCGACTGGTCGCCGACAGGGCGCAGCAGAAGAACGAGCTCATCGCCATGCAGGCCGACCTCCAGGACCTCACCGGCAAGATCAAGAAGCAGATCAAGAAGCTCAAGTACCAGGCCAAGCTGCGCGCTCAGCTGGCCCTGCAGGGCTATTCCGGGCCTATCCCGGGCCCCGTGGACCCCAACAGCCCCGGGCACCCGGAGATCGTCAATATCGCCCAGCAGTACTTCGGCGTGCCCTACGTGTGGGGCGGCGCCAGCCCGAGCGGGTTCGACTGCAGCGGCCTCACCATGTACTGCTACGCGAAGATCGGCATCGGCATGTCGCACGGCGCCACCGACCAGCAGCGCTCGAGCATCCCGGTCGCTCTCAGCGACCTCCGCCCCGGCGACCTCATCTTCTTCGGCAACGCCAGCTTCAGCCACCACGTGGCCATCTTCGTCGAGGGCACCACGTGCATCGAGGCGCCACACACCGGCGACGTCGTGCGCTACGGCACCTTCACCGGCCGCGACGCCTGGATCGGCGGCCGCTTCTAAGACCCCGCCGGGTGCCCGCCACGGCGCCGCTCACCTCAGGCACGAACAAAGGTAAGCTTTTCCGTGGTTCTGCCGAACAAAGACACGGAGAGAGAACCCGAGCGACTGGGGCAGCGTGATGAAACCGATCGATGATCTGCTGAGCGAGATGATGGCGCGCACTGCGTCGGACCTGCACATCAAGGCGGGGAGCCCTCCCGTGATCCGCGTCGACGGCGAGCTGCTGCTGCTCGACGAGCCGCCGCTCACACCCGAAGATACCAAGGACGTCGCGGCGTCGATCATGACCGACAAACAGATCCGCCGCTTCAGCGAGCACAACGAGATCGACTTCGCCTACTCCGCCGCCAACCTCGGCCGCTTCCGCGTCAACGTGTTCCGGCAGCGCGGCAGCATCAGCATCGCCATGCGGCAGGTCACCACCAAGATCCCCAGCTTCGAGGAACTGCACCTGCCCGAGATCATCAAGCGGCTGGCGCTGGAGCCCCGCGGGCTCGTGCTCGTGACGGGCACCACAGGCTCGGGCAAGACCACCACGCTGGCGGCGATGATCGACCACATCAACAACACCATGCGCCGCCACGTGGTCACGGTGGAGGACCCCATCGAGGTGCTCCACAAGGACAAGAAGTCGATCATCAACCAGCGCGAGATCGGCCTCGACACCGACAGCTACGCCACGGCGCTCAAGTACGTGCTGCGCCAGGACCCGGACGACATCCTCATCGGCGAGATGCGCGACCCGGAGACCGTCTCGGCGGCGCTCACCGCGGCCCAGACCGGCCACTTCGTGATGAGCACGCTGCACACCATCGACGCGACCGAGACGATCAACCGCATCATCGACTTCTTCCCGCTGCACCAGCAGAAGCAGATCCGCATCATGCTCGCCGGCACGCTCAAGGGCATCATCAGCCAGCGGCTGCTGGTCAAGGCCGACGGCGAGGGCCGCGTGCCGGCCATCGAGATCATGGTGTGCACCAACCGCGTCCGCGACTTCATCCTCGACCCGGACCAGTCGGGCCTCATCCCCGACGCCATCAAAGAGGGCGATTTCTACGGTATGCAGACCTTTGACCAGGCGCTCCTCGACCTGTATGAGGAGGGGCTCATCACGCTCGCCGACGCGGCGCAGGTGGCCAGCAACCCGCACGACTTCAAGCTGCTCGTGCAGTCGCAGGGCCACGACGTGAGCCTGACGACGTTCTAGAGGCGCCCGGCTGCGCCGGGCGCGGAGACGAAACGGGCGGGGCGGCCCCCGAAGGCCGCCCCGCCCGTTTCGTCGTTCTGGCGCCCGGCGCCCGCCGTCAGCCGGGGACCTTGCGTCCCTCGAGGTGCAGGTCGACCTTGCGCTTGATGCGCTGCAGCGCGTTGTCGACGGTCTTGCAGTCGCAGCCGAGCTGGTCGGCGATGCGCTCATAGCTGAGTCCCTTGAGGTAGAAGCGCAGCACCTTGCCCTCGAGGTCGGAGAGCATGCTCGTGAGGCACCAGGTGAGGCTGCCGACCTCTTCGGAGCTGATGACCTGGTTGACCGGGTCGTGCGTGGTGGGACCCGGGAGCACGTCTGCCAGCGAGCAGTCGCCGTCGTCCGACGAGTCGCTGGGGGACTGGCTGAACGAGAGATAGCCGTTGAGCGGCACGTGCTTCTGGCGCGTGGCCGTCTTGATGGCGGTGATGATCTGGCGGGTGATGCAAAGCTCGGCGAAGCTGCGGAAGCTCGCCAGCCGGTCGTCGCGATAGTCGCGCACAGCCTTGTACAGGCCGAGCATGCCCTCCTGGATGAGATCCTCGGCGTCTCCGCCGGCCAGGAAGTACGAACTGGCCTTGAGACGCACGAACTGGTGGTACCGCACCATGAGGGCGTCGAGGGCGGCTTGATTACCCCGTCTGTACGCTTGGACGAGCGCGAAGTCGGAACTCTCGTTGAAGACTTGAGGGTTGCTGGACGACCCTGAGCCGCGGCTGCGGTCTGCCTTGGGCGCCATGCCTTAACCCCACCTCCGCTCCGTTTGCCCCTGCACGTTCCCGTATTTTCCCTTCCTGGAACGATCACTCCGGCTTGTGGCGCATCTCCTCGAGACGACGCAAAGTCTCAGGGTCAACTTTATCCTCAAGCCTGGAGGGCATTCTACTGGAGTCTGGGGCAGAGTCAAGAGCCTGCCCCCGTTGGGGTCCAACGCCCAGCTCGGCGGCGAGTTCGAGGGGCGTCATGCGGCTCACGCCGGCCCGCGAGGCCGTGCGCTGGACCTCCTGGTCGGCGGAGACGACCACGACCTCCATGTCGGCCGGACGGCCGGCGATGCGCCGGGCGATCAGCGTGTCGGCGTCGAAGCGCCCGCCGGCGAACACGACCTCGACGGGCGCGCCCTTGATGGGCTCGCTGCTGGTGGTGTTGGAACCGGTGCCGTCGAAGACCAGCACCGCCCGCGCGCCCTGCACCGCGGCGAAGCTGGCCAGGCGGTCGGCGAGCCAGTCGCGGCGCGCGAAGATCTCTTCCTTGCCCGCGCCGCGGAACAGCGCGTGCAGGACGTTGTAGCCGTCGACGATGTAGACCGTGCCGGTCACCGCGCGGCCGCCTCGCGCTGCCGCCGCGCCTCGTAGAGCAGGAGCGCGGCGGCGACGCTGACGTTGAGGCTCTCCACAGCCGGGTCCATCGGTATCGAGACCAGCGCGTCGCAGGTGCGCGCCACCAGCGGCCGCAGCCCGCGACCCTCGGCGCCGAGCACGAGCACGACGCGGCCCGTCAGATCGGTGGCGAGGTACGAGGCGGCGGCCTCCCCGGCCGCTCCGTAGATCCAGAAGCCGTGGTCTCGCGCCCGCTGCAGGAAGCTGACCACGTTGGTCACCTGCGCGACGGGCAGCAACTCGAGGACGCCGGCCGACGCCTTGACGGCGGCCGGCGTGACGTGCGCGGAGCGGTGCCTGGGCACCACCAGCCCGCCCGCGCCGGCCGCCAGGGCGCTGCGCGCGACGGCTCCCAGATTGTGCGGGTCGGTGACCTCGTCCAGCACGACGAGCACGTCCGCGGCGAGAAGCTGCTCGGTGTCGGCGTAGGGATAGCCGTCGACCTGCAGCGCCACACCCTGGTGCTCGCGCGTGCCGAGCAGCTCGTCCAACTGGTGCGCGCCGACGGTGTCCACCGGCAGGTCCTCGGGTACGAGGCCGGCGACGGCGTCAAGGGCCGGCGAGGTCGCGGCGAGCCTGTGCGCTCGCCGCCACGCGCCGGCCCTCAGCGCGATCCTCACCACGTTCCTGCCGTACAGCCACTCCACCCGCGTCACCCGCTCCTGGTCCGAAGGTACACTCCCAGCATGCCCATCGACGTCTCCCCCAGCTCCTTCGCGGCGCTCGCCATCTCCACGCTCTTCTGGTGGACGGTGCTCTCGCCGGCGGCCGTGCTGGCGATGGGCGTGCTGTGCGCCCGCCGCCCGCGGCTGCGCGGCGCCTTGACGCTCGCCGTGCTCGTCCCGCCGGTGGTGACGCTGCTCCCCGTGGCCGTCATGCACGGCGGCGCTGAGGCCGTGGCCGCCGGCGTGGCCGTGGCCGTGCTGCTCGCCGGCGTGACGCTCGCGGTCCTGAGCCTCGTGCGCCTGCGCACGGACGAGGGGCGCGCCGACCGCGCCGCCACCGCCGCGCTCCTCACGGGGGTCGCCGGCGGCATGGTGGGGTCGTTCGCGCTCGTGGGGGCGCTGCTCTTCAGCTGAACCGGCCCTACTTGCGGACGACCTGGGTGCCCTGCGGCGTGTCGCGGACCTCGAAGCCGGCCGCCTGGATCTCGTCGCGGAGTCTGTCCGCCTCGGCCCACTGCTTCTCGGCGCGGAAGTGGTCGCGCAGCACGCAGGCGTAGGAGGCGTCCTCGCACGTGAGCCGGTCGGCGTAGACCAGCGTCACGTCGTCCCAGCGGCTCTCTTCGGCGAGCCGGGCCGCCGGCAGCAGCGCGACGCCGCCGGTGACGCAGGCGTAGGCCTCCTCGCCGGCGACAGTGCCGGCGCTCGTGATGCCGGCGCCGGCCCCCGGCACGGGGATGAGGAGCACGCCGAGCGACTCGCGCAGCACGTCGCCGACGGCGGTGAGCGCGCCCGTGTCCAGCGGCGTCTCACCGCGGTCCGCCTGCGTGAGGTAGCGGTGCATCTCGCCGACCAGGCCGAACAGCTCGCCGATGGCGCCCGCGGTGTTGAGGTCGTCGTCCATGTGCCCGGCGAATGCCGCGCGGGCGGCCTCGGCGCGCAGCGCGAGGTCCGGGCACTCGCCGCGGGCCGCGGCCTTGCCCGCGTTGGCCACGCGGAAGTCGATGTCGGCGAGCGCGCCGGCGAAGCGGCCGTAGGCGGCCTTCGCCTCGTCGAGCTTCTCGATGCTGAACTCGAGCGGGCTGCGGTAGTGCGTGGTGAGGAAGTACGTGAGCACTACCGCGGGGTCGTAGCGGTCGAGCACCTCGCGCAGCAGGAAGATGTTGCCGACGCTCTTGGCCATCTTCTCGCCGTCGCTGCGGATCATGCCGTTGTGCATCCAGACCTTGGCGAACGGCAGACCGGCCGCCTCGCTCTGGGCGATCTCGTTCTCGTGGTGCGGGAAGATGAGGTCCCGGCCGCCGCCGTGCACGTCGAACCCGGCACCCAGGTAGCGCAGGCCCATGGCGGAGCACTCGATGTGCCAACCGGGCCGGCCCAGGCCCCAGGGGCTGTCCCAGGCCGGCTCGCCCGGCTTGGCGGCCTTCCAAACGGCGAAGTCGAGCGGGTCGGCCTTGCCGGGCTCGGTGTCGATGCGCACGCCCTCCTCGAGGTCGTCGATGCGCTGCTTGCTGAGCTTGCCGTACTCGTCGAAGCTGCGCACCTTGAAGTACACGCTGCCGTCGGCCTCGTAGGCGTGACCCTTGGCGATGAGCTGACAGACCAGGTCGACGATCTCCGGGATCGTCTCGGTGGCCTTGGGCTCCACGTCCGGACGCGGGATGCCGAGCCGGTCGGTGTCGGCCACGTAGGCGGCGGTGTACTCCTCGGCCACCGCCACGGAATCACGCCCTTCGTCGTTGGCCTTCTTGATGATCTTGTCGTCCACGTCGGTGATGTTGGTCACCAGGCTGACGTCGAGGCCGCGGTACACGAGCCACGAGCGCAGCACGGCGAAGGTGACGTAAGGACGCGCGTTGCCGATGTGCACCAGGTCGTAGACCGTCGGGCCGCAGCAGTAGACGCCGGCCTTGCCGGGGTCGCGAGGCTCGAACGGCTCCTTCTGCTGGGTCAGCGAGTTGAAGAGGCGGATCACGGCTGGTCTCCTGGTTTGGGTGTGGGCTCACCGGCAGGGTTCCCGGCGAGGATGAGGTCGAGTCGCGCGAGGGCGGTGTCGCGGTCGAGCGCGGCGAGCACGAACGGCAGCTCCGGGCCGTGCTCGGCCGAGGTGAGGGCGATGCGCAGCGGCATGAGCAGGTCGCGGGCGTCGATGCCCTGCTCCTTGCCCCAGACGCGGTAGGCGGCGAGGAGGTCGCGGGCGCCGGCGGGCGCCAGCCAATCCGGCGCTTCGGCGCGTAGCGCGCGCACGTGGGCGAGCTGGGGCGCGGCCGCGAGCGCGGCGGCGCGCAGGTCCGCGGCCGGCGGCGGAGGCGCGAGCACCTCGGCCGCGGCGGCCTGCGCGTCGCCGTAGCGGACCAGCGACGGCTGGAAAGCGGCCGCGAGCGCGGCGGCGGCCTGCGGCGGCGTGCCGGCCGGCAGCCGCTCCGCGAAGCGGCGCTCGTGATCCTCCGGAGCGAGCGCCATGATGCGCTCGTGATCGAGCCAGTCGAGCTTGGGCAGGTCGAACACGGCCGGGCTCGGCGAGAGCCGGGAGAGGTCGAACTCGCGGACGAGGCGGTCCATGTCGAGCACCTCGTCCTCGCCGTGCGACCAGCCGAGCAGCGCCAGGTAGTTGACGATCGCCTCGGGCAGGTACCCGAGCTCCCGGTAGTCGCCCACGGCGGTGGCGCCGTGGCGCTTGCTGAGCTTGCCGCCGTCCGGCCCGAGCACCATGGAGTGGTGCGCCCAACGCGGCACGGGCCCGCCGAGAGCCTCGAAGAGCAGCTGCTGGCGGGCGGTGTTGGTGAGGTGGTCGTCGCCGCGGATCACGTGCGTGATACCCATCGCGAGATCGTCGGCGACCGTGGCGAAGTTGTAGCCGGCCACCCCGTCGGAGCGGACGATGATGGGGTCGCTGAGCGCGTCGGCGCCGATGACCACGGCGCCGCGGATGAGGTCGTCCACGACGACCTCGCCGGCGGGCACCTTGAAACGCACGGCCGCCGGCTCCCCGGCGTCCAGCCGGCGGCGGACCTGGTCGGCGGGCAGGGCGAGGCAGTGACGGTCGTAGCGCGGCGTGCGGCCGGAGGCCAGGGCCTCGCGGCGCAGCTGCTCGAGGCGCTCCTCGGGGCAGAAGCAACGGTACGCCCGGCCCGACGCCAGCAACTCCTGGGCCGCCTCGCGATGAGTCTCGAGGCGCTCGCTCTGCCGGTACGGGCCGGAGGGGCCTCCGACGTCCGGCCCCTCGTCCCAGGCGAGCCCCAGCCAGCGCAGGTCGGCCATGATGCTCGCCTCGAGCGCCGCGTCCGACCGCGCCGCGTCGGTGTCGTCCACGCGCAGCACGAAGCTGCCGCCGTGGTGACGGGCGAAGAGGAAGTTGTAGAGCGCGGTGCGCGCCGAGCCGATGTGCAGGGTACCCGTGGGGCTCGGCGCGAAGCGTACTCTCACTGTCTGGTCGAGGGTGATGGCTGCTCCCCTTGAGAGGCTCGTTTCCCCAGGTTCGTTTCCCCTGCAAAGACAGGTCGAGTCTATCATTCCGCCTTGGTATGCTTGCGGCCATGACGCGGCGGGCGTACAGCCCGCCGCCGGCAGGGGAGGACCGAGTGCCCTACGACCAGCGGGAGACGCCGTACCTCGACGCCGCCATGCGCTACCGCGCCACCGGCTACACGCCCTTCCACACGCCGGGCCACAAGCTCGGCAAGGGCGCGCCCGCAAGCCTGCGCGAGTTCATCGGCGCCCAGGCGCTCGGAGTCGACACCGCCATGGCCGGCGGCGTGGAGGACACGCGCGAGTCCACCGGGCTCATCCGGCTCGCCGAGGCCTACGCCGCCGAGGCATGGGGCTCCGATCGCTCTTGGTTCCTGGTCAACGGCTCCAGCAGCGGCGTCCACGCCCTGGTGCTCACGCTCGGAGGGCCCGGCGAGACCGTCATCGTGCCCCGCAACGCCCACAAGTCCATGCTTGCGGGGCTCATCTTCACCGGCTCCCTGCCGCTCTACATGGAGCCGGCCATCGATCCGCTGTGGGGCATCCCCCTGCAGGTGCGCACCGCCGACGCGCTGACCGCCCTCGAGAAGGCACCGCACGCGCGCGCCCTCTTCGTCACCTCGCCCACCTACAACGGGCTCGGCGCCGACCTGCCGGGCATCGGGGAGCTCGCGCACCGCGCGGGCGTGCCCTTCGTAACAGACCAGGCGTGGGGGCCGCACCTGCGCTTCTGCCCGGAGCTGCCTGTGGACGCCATGACCGCCGGCGCGGACGCCGCGGTGGTCAGCACGCACAAGCTCATCAGCGGCCTCACCCAGTCGGCCGTACTGCTGGCGCGCGACGAGCGCATGAACCTCGCGCGCCTGGACGGCATGGTGCAGATGACGCAGAGCACCAGCCCACAGGTGCTCATCTACGTGAGCATCGACGCCGCGCGGCAGCAGATGGCCGTGCACGGCGCCGAGCTGTGGCATCACGCCATCGAGCTTGCCGAGTGGGCCCGCGGCAAGGTCGGCGAGCTGTCCGGCCTGCGCTGCCTCGGCGCCGAGCTGCTCGAGCGCGACGGGGTGAACGAGTTCGACCCCACGCGGCTCACCGTCTCCGCCTGCGAGCTCGGCCTCAGCGGGTACCAGCTCGAGACCGTGCTGCGCGACGACTACCGCATCGCCGTCGAGGCCGCCGACCCGCTCAACATCGTGCTCAACGTCACCTTCGGCGACAGCCGGGACGACGTGGACCTGCTCGTCGGCGCGCTGCGCGACCTCTCCGCCCGGTACGCGTCCTCGGCGGGCTCTGTCGCCGCGGCCAAGGCGTGCTCCACGCTCCTCGCCCACACGCCGCCGTTCACCCGCCAGGTGCTCTCCCCCCGCGACGCCGTGTTCGCGGCGGCGGCGGCGAAGCCGCTGCAGGACTGCTCCGGCGAGGTCAGCGCCGAGATGGTGACCCCCTACCCGCCGGGCATCCCGGTGCTGGGGCCCGGCGAGGAGATCTCGCCCGAGATCGTCGCCTACCTGCGAGAGGCCTCGGGCATCGGGCTCAAGGTCCACGGTCCGGAGGACCGCACGCTGCGCACGCTTCGCGTCGTCGCCTAGGTCCTCGAGCACGAGCCGATCGCGCAAGCCGCGACAGCGCGTTCCTCAAGAACGGCGGACCCACGGCCGACTACAGTCCAAGGACTCGTGGAGACGCTCGCGAAGACTCCGCGATACCCGATCGAGGAGGAAGCACGATGATCAGGATGCGACGGTGGCTGGTGCTTGCGCTGGCCGTGGCCGCCGCTGCACTCGTGCTGACGGCGTGCAGCGCCAGCGTGGGCACGGGCGACAGCGGCAGCCCCGCTGCCGGCGGCGGCACGACCACCTCGACCAAGACGTACACCAACGACCAGTACGGCTTCACCATCACCTACGCCGACAAGTTCACCCAGGGCGAGGCCGCGGCGGGTACCGGCAGGGGCGGCAGCTCCGTGCTCGACGTCGCCTTCGCCGACAAGAACGGCCCGGTGGTCTCGGACCGCTACGTGAACGCGGTCCAGACGTCGGTCTACGAGCTTGCGCGATCCATCAAGCCGGCTGAGGTCAAGCAGATCAAGGGCGAGCTGCAGAACATCGTCGACCAGCTGATGGCATCCCTGCCGGGGAGCACCGTGGTCGAGAAGCTGAGCCCCGTGACGGTGAACGGCGTGCCGGGCTTCGCCTTCAAGTACACGTACACGGAGAGCGGCAAAGAGATGACGGCCGCCACGTTCTTCCTCTTCAAGGGCAAGTACGAGTACCAGATCACGGCGCAGGCTGTGACCGCGGACTGGGACTCACTCAAGGGCGATCTCGAGAGCGCGGTGCAGTCCTTCGCCGTGAAGTGAGACGGCGGCGGCGGGCTTACGTGGCCTTCTTGATGCCCAGCGAGGTCGAGGTGAACAGCGGGTCGAAGGCGAGGCCCCTCTCCTCGATCTGCGCCCGGCCGCCCTCCTCGCGGTCGACGACGCACAGCAGGGTACTGACCTCGAGGCCGGCCGCGCGCAGCGCGTCGGCGGCCATGAGCGCCGCGCCGCCCGACGTGACGATGTCCTCGATGATGACCACTCTCTGCCCCGGCTCGGCCCTGCCCTCCATCACCTTGTCCGTACCGTAACCCTTGGCGCCCTTGCGCACGATGACGAACGGCTTGCCGCAGACGAGGGAGACGGCGGCGACGACGGCGACGGCGCCGAGCTCGGGCCCGGCCAGCAGGTCGTAGGGCTCGTACTTCGGCAGCTTCTCGGCGAGGCCGGCGGCGATGTCGCGCAGCAGGTCCGGCCGCGTCGAGAACAGGTACTTGTCGAGGTAGAACTTGCTCCGCCGGCCGGACCGGAGGACGAAGTCGCCCTCGAGAAAGCTGGCGTCGAGCAGGCGCTGGCCGAGTTCGCTCACAGGGCTCCCTCCGTTCGTCTGTGGGCTCGTGCGGCGCGCGCCCGCGCGCCGCGTCCCGGAGACTCTATAGCGGGTGTGCTTGCAGCGCACCCGCAGTTGACCCGGCTACGCCGGTCAATCAGGTGCCGCCGATGGCCATGCCGTCGATGACCACAGACGGCGTGAAGATGCTGCCGCCCGGCACCCAGCGCGCGTCGTCGCCGAGCGCGCGGATCGACGTGAGCATGCCGACGATGTCGCCCGCCAGCGTGATCTCGTGCACGGGGGTCGTGACCTTTCCGTTCTCGATGAGGACGCCGCTGATGCCCACGGAGAACTCGCCCGAGATGGGGTTGGCCCCCGAGTGGATGCCGACGGCGTCGGTGACCAGCACGCCCTTCTCCAGGCCGGCGACGATGTCGTCGAGCGGCGTGGCCGGCCCCGTGACCACCAGGTTGCTCGGGCGGACGCCGGGCAGGCTCGAGTAGCCGCCGCGCATGCCGTTGCCGGTGCTCGCGCGGCCGGCCTTGCGCGCCGTGTAGGTGTCGTAGAGGAAGCCCTGGAGCACGCCTCCCGTGATGAGCGGCGTGCGCCCGCTGGGCACGCCCTCGCCGTCGAACGGCGCGCTGTCGAGGCCGTCCGGCAGGGTGCCGTCGTCGACCAGTTCGAGGAGCTCGCTGGCGACCTGCTGGCCCTCGCGGCCGGCGAAGAGCGAGCGGTTCTTCTGCACCGCGTCGGCGGTGAGCGCCGAGCTGAGCACGCCGAAGAACGCCGCCGAGACGAACGGGTCGAGAATCACCGGCGCCCTCATCGACGGGCACTTCTTCGCGCCGAGCAGGCGCGTGGCGCGCCCGGCGGCCTCGGTGCCGACGAACGTCGGGTCGAGATCCTCGACGGCCCGGCCGACGGAGTACGAGTAGCCGGTCTCGACCTGGCCCTCCTGCTCCGCGAGCACGTAGGCGAACGCGTAGCACTGGCCGGCGCGGAAGCTGCCGCGCACGCCGGCCGTACTGGCGATGAACACCTCGCCGTCGCCGTCGATGTACATGGTGTCTTCGACCGTCTTCACGCGCGGGTCGGCCGCGAGCGCGGTGGCCTCGACCTCGAGGGCGATCTCGATACGCTGCTCGTCGCTGGCCTCGGCCAGCCGCTGGTCGTACGGATCGACGTCCGCCGGCTCGCCCTGCGGCCGCGGCAGGACCATGTACTCGTCCGGGTCGCTGACGGCGGCGTTGTCGATGGCGTGCCCCACCATCTGGTCGAGCGCGCCCTCGCTGAGGTCGGACGTGTAGGCGTGGCCCACGGCTCCGCCGGAGAACACGCGCACGCCCACGCCGCGCCGCTGCGCCGCAGTGAGCTGCTCGACCTCCTGCCGGTACACCTTGATGCGGTGCGAGGTGGACCGCTCGCCGAAGACTTCAACGTCTGCCGCGCCGCGCGCCTGTGCGCGCTCGAGCACGGCGTCGAGGATGTCGAACATCAGCCCGTCCCTCCCACCGTCATCTCCGCGATGCGCAGAGTGGCTTGGCCGGTGCCGACCGGCACCCCCTGGCCGTCCTTGCCGCAGACGCCGGTCTTGACGTCGAAGTCGCCGGCGATCATGTCGATCTTCATGAGGATGTCGATGCCGTTGCCGACCAAGGTGGCCCCGCGCAGCGGCGTCGTGATCCTGCCGTCCTCGATGAGGTAGCCCTCGGCTACGCCGAAGACGAAGTTGCCGCTGGCCGGCTCCACCTGTCCGCCGGCCAGGCTCTTGGCGTAGAACCCCTTGGGCGTCGCCGCGATGATCTCCTCGGGCGTCGCCTCGCCGGGCGCGATGTAAGTGGTCGTCATGCGCGGGATCGGCACATGGCGGAACGACTGGCGCCGCCCGTTGCCGGTGGGCGCGGCGCCCGCCTCGCGGGCGCGCAGGCGGTCGTACAGGTAGCCCGTGAGGCGACCATCCTCGATCACCAGCGTCTTCTGCGTGGGCACACCCTCGTCGTCGTAGGCCTGCGAGCCCCATCCGTTGGCGATGGAACCGTCGTCGTAGGCGCTCACGCCGGACGCAGCCACGACCTCGCCCATCTTGCCGGCGTAGATGCTGGCGCCCTTGGCGATGGCGTCGGCCTCCAGCCCGTGACCGCAGGCCTCGTGGAAGAGCGTGCCGCCGAAGCCGTTGGCGAGCACGACGGGCATGGGTCCCGACGGCGCCGGCTTGCTGTCGAGCATGAGCAGGGCCTTCTCGGCCGCGGTGCGCGAGGTCAACCGGGCGATGTCCTCGTCGAGCAGCTCGAAGCCGGCACTGCCGCCGACGGTCTCGTGGCCCGTCTGGATGATGTCGCCGCGGGCGGCGACCACCTGCGCGATGAAGCGGGTGCGCGTGCGGTCGTCGAACACGAGGTCGCCGAGGGAGTTGGCGATGAGCACCTTCTGGCGCGTGTCGCCGTAGCCGACGGTGGCCTGCACGATCTCGCCGGAGACCGTGCGCGCGGCCTCGTCGCCGGCGCGGACCAGCAGCGCCTTGTGCGCCGTGCTGACGCCGCCCGGCGGCACGCGGACCGGGTTCTTCGTCGGGTCGGAGACCGCCGCCCCGAGGTTGACGATCTGGGGGCCGGCGGCGCCGGCGCTGACCGCCGCGGCGACTGCGTCGGCGGCGGCCGTCAGGCCGGCCTCGTCGGCGGCGTCGCTGTACGCGTAGTAGGTGCGCTCGCCGGTCAGCAGGCGGACGGCGGCGCCGGTCTCCCGGCCGCCGCTGGTCTGCTCTATGCGCCCGTCTTCCAGGCGCAGGCCGAGGCTCTCACGGTCTTCGATGAAGACCTCGGCGAAGTCCCCGCCTCGCCGCAGCGCCCTCTCGATGGTCGCGTGCAGCAGGCCGGTGTCGAACGTGGCGACATCCATCAGGCGCCTCCGGTGAGCGAGTCGCGCACGCCGGCTGCCAAGGCCTGGAGCTCGGCGGACGCGGGATCTGTGAGTGCAAGGGTGTGGACGGAGCCGTCGGCCAAGCCGAGCTGGACTACCGGCTCCGAAGCGCGGGCGGAACGCCGCCACATGACGAGGCCAGCGAACGCGGCGACCATCAGCGCGAGCAGTGCGATGCGGCGCGGCCTCACTGCACCTCCTCCGGGCCGGCGAACGCGTCGCCCAGACAGGTGCGCAGGTCGAACAGCAGGAGCGCGACGGCAGGGTCCGGCCCCGTGACGGCGACCGCGCGGCGACCGTGGGCCTCGACGCCGGCGACGACGCCGCCGACCACCGGTACGACCACGTGCTCGAGTGCGGCGGCGCCCGCCTCCTGCGCCCGGCGGACGGCCTCCGCCCAGAGCGGGACGGCCGCCTCGGCGACTCCCGTCCCGGCGGCCCCGGGACCGGACGCCACGACCGCACCGTCCTCGAGGACGGCGATCGCGGTGACGTCGGTGGAGACGTCGAGCAGGTCGCGGATGGCTTCGTCGATGGTCAGGGGGGTCCTCCCGGGCGCTCGGATGCCCCCGTACTCTACCCCACCGCGCGGTTCTCTCACGGATCCCCCGAGGAGAACGAGCAGAGCAGCTCGCAGCGGTCGCCGCCGCAACTGATACGGCAGTCGTCCGGGGCCACCTCGAGGCGCCCCAGGCCGGCGGTCGCCACCTGCAGGATGCCCTCGAGGAAAGCGCGGTGCATGGCGCAGACCAGGTCAGGGTCGGCGCCGGAGAGCTCGTGGAAGCTGCAATTGTTCACGACGACCATGAGAGAGCCGTCCTGCCAGTCGACCTCGGGCAGCAGGCCCTGCTCCTCGGTGATCTGGGCGACGAGCGTTCCGACAGCGGCCTTGTCCTTCGGGAGCTCGGCGGCGCCGGCGAGCGCGCGCCGGCCCTCCGCGGCGCCGGCCTCGCGACACACGCGCAGCGCGTCGTCGCGCGTGCCTCCGGCGGCCAGCGCGTCGAGCGCCAGCCTGGAGAGCAGCTCGTAGCGGCGCGGCGGGAACCCGAAGGTGACCACGAGTTCGCTCAGCCGGTACAGCTTCGCCGGCCGGCCGCCCCCGGCCGCGCGACGGAAGCCGGTGGCCAGGAAGCCCGCCTGCTCGAGCTTGGCGAGGTGCATGCGGGCCACGTTGGGGTGCAGGCCGAACTGCTCGGCGACGTCGGCCACGGTCACGTCGGCCGCCGGCCGCTCGGCGACCCAGCGGTAGATCCGGTAACGGGTGTCGTCGGCCAGGACGGCCGACAGCTCATGATCGCGGTCCACGCACCTTCTCCTCACACAGAAACAGTCGTGGCGATACTACCGTCCGCGACCTTCTCCTGTAAACACGGTGCAGGGAGTGCAAACTCGGCGCCTCCGCGGGCTCCGGCCGGCCCGTCAGCGCTCGATCTCGTACCGCGACGTGATCGGCAGGGCCGGCTTGAGCGTTGCCTCCACCGAGCAGTAGCGCTCCTCGGACAGCTGGATGGCGCGCTCCACCTTGCGCTCGTCGAGGTCACCCTTGAGCCGGTAGACCACCTCGAGCGACGTGAAGCGCTTGGGGTGCTCCTCGGCTCGCTCCCCGCTGACCTCGACGCTGAAGCTCTCGAGCGGCTGGCGCATCTTGACGAGGATCGAGACGACGTCCATGGCCGTGCAGCCGCCCAGCGCCGTCGCCAGCATCTCCATCGGCGTGACGCCATTCCCCGGCTCGTCCAGCCCGGAGGCCAGGTCGACGGCGCCGTGCGCGGTCGTCGCCTCGAACAGCAGTCCTTCGTGCTTCCACACCAGCTTCGCCGGAGCGCTCTGCGCCATCTCTGCCTCCATCGTTCGCGGCAACGCCGCGCTCGCCTCGTTCGCCTCGAGGGTATACCGTGCGCTAAACGCGCCGCCCCCCGGCCGCGCGCCAGCCACTCCGTCTTCAAGGAGCCTCATGACCGTCCTGCAGGCAATCATCCTCGGCATCGTGCAGGGACTCACCGAGTTTCTCCCCATCTCGAGCTCGGGGCACCTCATCCTGGTCCCCTGGTTGTTCAACTGGCACTTCCTGCTCGAGAACCCCGGCCTGAACAAGACGTTCGACGTGGCGCTGCACCTCGGCACCTTCGTCGCCGTGCTCGCGTACTTCTGGCGCGAGGTCGTGCGCCTCATCGTCTCGTGGGTGCAGAGCATCGGGCGGCGCAGCCTCGCGGAGCCCGAGGCGAAGCTGGCGTGGCTGCTGCTCGTCAGCACCATCCCGGCGGCCCTGGTCGGCGTCGCCCTTGAGAGCTTCATCACGGACCAGCTCGGCAAACCGTGGATCATCGCCGTGGCGATGATCGTCTTCGCCGGCATCATGTACGCGATCGACCACAGCGCCAAGCTCGACCGCGACCTCGACTCACTCGGCTGGGGCGGGGCCGTGCTCATCGGCATCGCCCAGGCCCTGGCGCTCATCCCGGGCGTCTCACGTTCCGGCGTCACCATGATGGCCGGCCTGCTGCTGCGCTTCGATCGCGAGTCGGCAGCGCGGTACTCCTTCCTGATGAGCATCCCGGTCATCGGCGGCGCCGCCGCGTACAAGGCGCTCGAGGTGGCCAGGGACGGCCTGCCGGCGGGCACGGCCACGCCGTTCCTGATGGGCATGGTCTCGGCGGCCATCAGCGGCCTGGTGGCGATCTGGTTCGTGCTCGCCTATCTGAAGCGGCACGACTTCAACCTGTTCGTGATCTACCGCATCGTGATCGGCGTCGCCATCCTGATCCTCGTCGTCGCCGGGGTACGCTCTGGCATGGGCGTCTGACGCAGTCAGTCGTGTAGAATCGGGAGTCCGAACGGCCCCCAGCAAGCGACCCAGGAGTCACCGGTGCGCGACCTCTCCCGCGGCGACCGCGGCAAAGAAGTCCTCGACGTCCAGACCCGCCTGCGCGGGCAGGGCTTCGAGCTGGGCCGAGAGGGCGTGGACGGCTTCTTCGGCCCCAGCACCGAGATCGCCATGCTCTCATTCCAGCAGGAGCGCGGCCTCCTCGCCGACGGGCGCGTGGGCGCCAACACCTGGCGTGAGCTCGTCGAGGCCGGCTACGCGCTCGGCGACCGCCTGCTCTACCTGCGCGAGCCGCCGTTCCGCGGCGACGACGTGCTGCAACTGCAGGTGAAGCTCAACCTCTTGGGCTTCAACGCCGGCGCCGAGAGAGGCGTGCACGACGAGGAAGTCGAGCGGGCCGTGCTCGACTTCCAGCGCAACGCCGGTCTGCCCCCCGACGGCATCGTCGGCGAGAGCACGCTCAAGAAGCTCGAGGCCGTGCGCAAGGCCGAGTCGGGCCGCGAGGGCAAGAAGATCCCCGAGCGCGACCGCGGCTGGGTCGCGGCGCGCACGCTCACCGGCCAGGTCGTGACCATCGACCCGGGGCACGGCGGCGCGGACACCGGCTGCCTCGCGGAGGATGGCCTGGCGGAGAAGGACGTCGCCCTCGCGCTCGGTGTCCGCCTTGCGGAGCTCCTGCGCGCCGAGGGCTGTCGGGTGCATCTGACGCGCGAGACGGACGAGCGGGTGCCGCTGTACGCGCGCTGCGAGGCAGCGGAGGGCGGCGCGCAGAACTTCTTCATCTCGCTGCACTGCAACGGCGACACCTCGCCCGCGGCGCGGGGCTCCGCCACGTACTACTTCCAGCGCAGCCACTACTACTCCGAGCACGGCCGCCGGCTCGCCGGCTACGTGGGCGCGCGCCTCGAGGCGGCCGGCGCGCCCTGGCTGGGCCGGTTCGGCCGCAACTTCGGCGTCCTGCGCGAGACCAGGGCCATCGCCCTCCAGGTGGAGCCGCTCTTCCTCACGTCACCGGAGGACGAGGCGCTGGCGCGGCGGCCGGAGCATGTCGAGCGGCTGGCGCGCGCGCTGGCCGGCGGCCTCACCGACTACCTCGCGCGCGCCCCCTTCCAGGACGACGAGCCGTGACGCCGGACGAAGCAGACGCCCTGCGCATCCGTCTCACCGCCACGCAGTCGCAGCGGCTGCGCGAGCTCGGCGCCGACCCGCTGGTGCTCGACGAACTCTTCGCCGACGCCGCGTCGCGCGACGCGGCGTTCAAGGACATGGAGAACGAGCTGGTCCGCGGCGGGCGCGAGCACCTGCGCGAGCTGCGCAAGGGCCGGCGCGCCCCGCAGCTGGTGGAACTCGAGCGCACCCTCAGCGACGCGCTCACCGCCGTGGGCTTCGTGCGCGTCGTCACCCCCCTCATCATCGCCTCGGACTCGCTGCACAAGATGGGCATCGAGCACGGTCACCCTCTGCGCGAGCAGGTCTTCTGGCTGGACGACGGCCGCTGCCTGCGGCCCATGCTGGCGCCGAACCTGTACACGCTGATGCGGCGCCTCGACCGGCACTGGAGCAAACCGTTCGGCATCTTCGAGATCGGCCCGTGCTTCCGCCGCGACAGCAAGGGCGCGAGCCACCTCAACGAGTTCACGATGCTCAATCTGGTGGAGCTGGGCGGGCAGGAGTCGGAGGGCCGTGCACGGCTCGAAGAGCTGGCCGCCCTCGTCATGGGCGCTGCCGGCATCGCGCGCTACGAGCTCGAGGTCTCCGAGTCCGAGGTATACGGGGCGATGATCGACGTGACGGTGGACGGGGCCGAGGTGTGCTCCGCCGGCCTCGGCCCTCACCCCCTGGACGGCAACTGGGGCATCGTCGACCCTTGGGTCGGCCTCGGCTTCGGCCTCGAGCGGCTCATCATGGCGCGCGAGGGGTACCCCAACATCGAGCGCGCCGGCCGCAGCCTGAGCTACGTGGACGGCGTGCGGCTGAATCTGTAACTTCGTGTCCGTCCAGGCGGCCCCGTCCGGCTCCGCCACGTGCGCGATCAGGCGCCTGACGTCCGCGGGCGCGGCGCCGGTGCACCCGGTCGCCGACAGCCAGTCGGCGATGTCCTGCCGCTTCGAGAAGGTCGCCTCGGCGCGCACGTCGAGCCCCGCGGCCGCAAGGAAGCCGGCGAGCTGGTCGCGCGTGTGATGTGAGACGTGCGTGGCGTCGCGCAGCTTCTCCGCCCGGCTCACCCGCTCGTCCACCCACAGGGTGTCCTCAAAGACGACCAGCCGGCGCGTGGCCCGGGCCATCTCGCGCAGCGCGCGTCCAGGGTCGGTGAAGTGGTGCGCCGCGACGCGGCAGACGATGACGTCGAAGGAGTCGTCCGCGGACGGCAGCTCCTCGGCCGGGCACACGACGTCGGGCCGCATGCCGGGGGCGGCGTCGCAAGTGGTGACGGCGCACCGAGCGCGCGCA
>CAVOMB010000056.1:0-87513 GCA_963696935.1 uncultured Thermoleophilia bacterium
TGTCCGAATGATGGACGAGCCCGGCCTTCGGCCGCCGGCGGGTGGTCGCCATGCCGAGGGCGTCGATCACGATGTCGGCCTTGAGGTCGTCGCGCATCGACCAGCCGACGCAGCGGCGGCTGCAGGCGTCGACGACCGCGGCGAGGAAGAGCCAGCCCTCCCACGTCGGGACGTAGGTGATGTCTGCCACCCAGAGCTCGTCAAGCTTGCTGGCGGTGAACCTGCGGCGCACGAGATCGGGGGCTGCCGGGGTCTCCGCCTCAGAGCGGTGCACCCGGCGCGCGCCGCGGCGCGAGACGCCCTCGAGCCCGAGCTCGCGCGCATCAGGCGGGCGACCCGCTTGCGAGCGACGGGAAGGCTGTCCACGGCGCGCAGCTCCGCGTGGATGCGCGGCGCGCCGTAGGTGCCGTACGAAGCCTTGTGGATCTCGGCGATCCGCGCCTTGAGGCGCTCGTCCTGGCGCGCCCGTGCGGATGGCGGGCGCCGCTTCCAGGCGTGGTAGCCCGCGGCTGTCACACCGAGCACGCGGGCCAGGCGGGAGACGCTGTGGTGCGAACTCTCTCGTCGATCAGGCGGAACTTCATTTGCGCCGAATCGGTCTCCCGAGCGAAGAAAAGCGCGGCCTTGCGCAGGATCTCCTTCTCCTCCTCGAGGATGCGCACCTCGCGGCGCAGGCGCAGGAGCTCGGCGCGCTCCTCGCTGGTGAGACCCTCCCTGAGGCCTTCGTCGAACTCGGCCTGGCGCACCCAGGCGCGCAGCGTGCCGGGGGCGATGCCGAGCTGATGCGCCGTCGGCCGGATCCCTCGCTGCCCGACCCGGTAGAGGCGGACGGCCTCGCGTCTGAACTCGGGGGTGTGCGCCACGTGGACTCCCTTTCTCGGACACCCAAGGTGTCCACTTTCAGGGTGTCAACGAGAGCGGGTCAACTCCAGGCTCCCGAGTACGGCAGATGAGACGTACTCAGGAGGGGTCGGTTAATCAGACTGGAGGAATGGGTGGACATCGTCAGCCGCCACAACGCGGGTCAGTCGATCCGCAGCATCGCCAGAGAGCTGGGCGTCAGCCGCAACACCGTGCGTGCCACGTTGCGCCGCGAGGCGCGGGCTGGTGCTCCTCGAGCAGGCGCAGGGCCTTGAGGCGGGCTTTCTCCCTCAGGTCGAGCCCGCCCTCCTCGAGCCAGCGCGAGCGGCCCTGGCGGTTCAGGATCGTCGGGCGCCACTGCGCCTTGCGGACCTGCTTGGCGGTGGTGCGGTGGCTGAGGAAGTCGCCGCCGGGACCGACGTCGCGCACCACGTCGACGGCGAGCGTCTCCGGCGTCACCTCGACGCCGGCGAAGATCTTGCGGTTCATGGCCAGGAACTCGTCCGTCAGCACCACCAACTCCAGCGAGCCGGTCATGCCGAAGTCGAGGTAGCCCAAGTCGTGGTTCAGATTGGAGCCGACCGTCAGGCTGAGCAAGGTGAGTTCGGCCGTCTCCATGCCCGCCTGCGCGTCGATCACCTGAGCGTCAGTGGTGCCGGCGTACCCCCAGTTGGGCAGGTCGAGCCAGCGCGCCAGCTCGACCGCGCACACGTAGCCCATCAGGTACTCCGGTGCGTTGTACGAACTCTGCGAGGTGGCCATGTCGAGTACCGCCGGGCCGATGCCGAAGAGGAACGGCGCGCCCGGATTGCGCAGCTGGTGGATGATCAGGCCGAGCAGCGACTCCGCCGTCCCCTGAGCCACCTGGCCGGCGATGGTGATAGGCGCCGTTCCGCCCGCCAGCGGCGCCGGCGAGTAGATCGCCGGGATGCCGTGGTCGGCGCAGAACAACAGCTTATCGACGCTGTCGACCGGGTGACTCAGCGCGCTCGTCGGCTCCAGGTAGAGGACGAAGTAAGGCTTGGCGGCCAGCGCCTCGTCCCCGCCGCGCACGGCGGCGGCGATCTCCGTCATCACCTCAAGGTCGCGGAGTTTCTCCGCGACCACGCACAACGGCTTGGTCGTGTTCGCGACCATGGCACGGAAGCTCTGGAGCAAGGCAACGTGGGGGTCGAAGTCGCCCGGATGAGCGTAGGCCATCACGAAGTCGACCTGCGGTAGGGCGTCGCAGAGACGTGCGGCCATCTCCCCGTCGGCGAGCGTCGTCGGCCGGTGCTCGCCGGTCTCGAGGTCGTAAACACTGGTGACCGCCGAGCCGTTGCCGAAGTAGGTGTTGTGGCGGCCGAGCGCCATCGCGTGCTCACCGGTCCGGCTGTAGACGTCCACGACCGCGGGCGCGGTCCGGCGTGCCTTGTCCACGAGCTCGCGCGGGACCTTGACGAGGTCGGACTCCTCTACCACGGCCCCCGCCGCCCGCAGCAACTCGAGGGCCTCGGGATGATGCACGCGCTGGCCCACGGTGGTCATGATCTCCAGCGCTGCTTCGTAGATGGCAATCTTCTCGTCGTCCGTGAGATAAGCGATCCGGGCCGGCACAGCTCAGCCCTCCGTGCCCGTCGAGCCGTGGCCCGACTCGAACCCGGCCACGAGCTCGTCGATCCGCGCCGCCACTGCCTCGGGCAGCGGCGCGGGCTGGTGCTCCTCGAGCAGGCGCAGGGCCTTGAGGCGGGCTTTCTCCCTCAGGTCGAGCCCGCCCTCCTCCTGCCAGCGGACGTGACCCTGCCGGTTGATGATCGTCGGCCGCCATTGCGCCTTGCGCACGTTCTTGGCGGTGTGGCGGTGGGCGAGGAAGTCGCCGCCGGGGCCGACGTCGCGCACGACGTCGACGGCCAGCGTGGCCGTTGTCACCTCGACGCCGGCGAAGATCTTGCGGTTCATGGCGATGTACTCGTCCACGATGACGACCAGCTCCAGCGACGCAGTCAGGCCGAAGTCCAGGTAACCCACGTCGTGGTTGAGGTTGGAGCCTGCGGCGAGACACAGCAGGGTGAGCTCCGCGGCCTCCATGCCGGCCTGCGCGTCGACGATCTGGGAGTCCGACGTGCCACCGTAGCCCCAGTTGGGGAGGTCGAGCCAGCGCGCCATCTCGATCTGGCACAGGAACGTCATCAGATACTCCGGCGCGTTGTACGAACTCTGCGAGGTGGCCATGTCGAGCACCGCCGGGCCGATGCCGAAGAGGAACGGCGCGCCCGGCCTGCGCAACTGGTGGATGACCAGGCCGAAGAGCGACTCGGCCACGCCCTGGCAGGTGTGCCCGGCCACGGTGATCGGCGCCGTACCGCCCGCCAGCGGCGCCGGCGAGTAGATCGCCGGGATGCCGTGGTCGGCGCAGAACAGCAGCTTCTCGATGCTCTCGACCGGGTGGCTCAACGGGCTGACCGGCTCGAGGTACATGATGAAGTAAGGCTTGGCGGCCAGCGCCTCCGGCCCGCCGCGCAGTTCCTCGGCGACGGCGCACATCACGGAGAGGTCGCCGCCGTGCTCGGACGTCATCACCATCGGCTTGGTGGTGTTGGTGACCATCGCCTTGAAGCTCTCGAGGTAGGAGCGCGCCGGCTCGATGTCGCTTGGATGCGCGAACGACATGACGAAGTCGATGTTGGGCAGCGCGTCGCAGAGGCGCGCGGCGCGCGCCACGTCGGCCAGCACGCTGATCCGGTGCTCGCCGGTCTCGAGGTCGTAGGTGCTCATCAGGTCGGAGCCGGTCCCGAAATAGCTGTTGTGGCCGCCGAGGGACATCGCCGGCTCGCCGGCGCGGTCGAAGATGTCGACGACCGCCGGCGCCGTTGCCCGAGCCTTCTCCACGAGCTCGCGCGGGATGCGCACCAGCTCGGGCTCGGTCAGCTCCGCGCCGGCCGCGACCAGCAGTTCGCGCGCGCCGGGGTGCAGGACGCGCATGCCGACGGATCCGATGATCTCGAGTGCAGCCTCGTAGATGGCCGTCTTGTCTGCCGCGGTCAGGTAGGTCAGCCGGCCGGGACGCGGCCGTACGTCTGGCGCGCTCGTTTGGGGGGTCGGGTCTGAGGTAGGCACCGTAGGCTCCTCCGTGGTCCAGATGGGGGTCTCGCGTCGTTCACCCTGACGGCACCCTCGCACCGCCGCAAGCTCCTCCTGCTGTTGTCCAGAGTATTGAACTCGTTTTCGTTGTCGTGCGGCGAGGTGACCGTTATGCTGGATTGACGGGAGGTGGAAGCGATAGCCGACGCACGCAGACCCGACGAAGAAGGCACGACCTGGGGAGCCGCACGCGTCCTCGACGTGCTCGAGTTCCTCGGCCGGCGCACGAGCCCGGCACCGGCCAGCATCATCGCGTCCTCGTGCCACATCCCGCGCTCGAGCACCTACGGTCTGCTCAACCTGCTCAAGGAGCGGCGCTTCGTGAGCTACCGCTCCGACGAGCGCGCCTGGTCGCTCGGCTCGGCGGCGTTCGAGCTCAGCGCCGACGCACCGCTGTTCGCCCACGGTCTCGCCGTGCTGCGCGCGTTCGCCACGTCGTCGCGCGGACTCACCGTGCAGCAGATCGCGTTCGGCGCCGGCATGTCGCGGGTCGCCGTCACGCGCATCCTGCCGTACCTCGTCGAAAGCGACCTGCTGCATGCGGACCCGGGCGGCACCTACTCGCTCGGCCTCGAACTGGTCAGCCTCGCCTCGCGCGTCGGCTGGGTCGACCGCCTGCGCATCACCGCCCGGGCGCACCTCGTGCGCCTGCGCGACGCCACCGCGGAGACCGCCAACCTCATCGTGCTCGACGGCGACCATGCGATCTACGTGGACCAGGTCGAGAGCTCCTACGCTCTGCGCCACAGCGGCTGGGTGGGTCGCCGCGTGCCGCTGGCGGGCACCGCGACCGGCGGCGCCTTCGGCGACCGCACCCGGTCCCACGTGGCCAAGGACGCCGTGGAGACCGGCGTGACCTCCATCGTCTGCGTCATCGACCTGCCCGGCGACGATGCCGCGGTCGGCATCACGGCGCCGAGCTGGCGCATCGAGGAGTTCGGCGTCCCGCGTGCGCAGCAGATGGTCGAGGCTGTGGCGCGGGAGATCTCCCAGAGGGTGCGCGGCTGATCGATCCTCTGCGGCGCGTCCGGCCCACCAGCAGGCCTGGAACGGCGGCGCCCATTTGCGTCCGTGATTTCGGACAACCCCCCCTGCGTCTGGGCATCCCGCTCGGCACCGCCTACATTCGCCAGTGAGTCAGCAGCGGCGCCCCCGCGGCCCTTCGGGCCGCCCGGCGCGGCGCCTACCCCGCGAGAGGAGACACCCCGGTGACCATCATCCTGGACGGCTCGTCGCTCACCGTAGAGAAGCTCGTCGCCATCGCCCGCCACGGCGAGCAGGTACAGCTCGACCCGGCAGCCGCCGAGCGCATCAACGTCTGCCGCGCCATGCTCGAGGAGAAGATCGCGGCGCGCGAGATCATGTACGGCACCAACACCGGCATCGGCGAGTTCAGCGAGATCGTGCTCGACGACGAACAGGTCCAGCAGTTCCAGCGCTTCCTCGTCTACAACCACGCTGCAGGCATCGGCGAGCCTGCGCCGGCCGAGGTCGTGCGCGCCGCCATGGCGGCGCGCGCCAACGTCCACGCCCACGGCAACTCCGGCAACCGGCTGGTGATCACGCAGACACTCATCGAGTGCCTCAACAAGGGCGTCACGCCACTGATGAGCTCCAAGGGTTCGGTCGGCGCCTGCGGCGACCTCGCCCCGATGGCCCAGATGGCGCTCGTCATGATGGGCGAGGGCGAGTCCTTCTACCAGGGTGAGCGCATGCCCAGCCGAGAGGCACTCGAGCGCGCCGGCATCCCGGTGCCCGGGCTGGAGGCGCGCGACGGCCTGGCCACGATCAACGGCTCCAACGTCCTCACCGGCATGAGCGCGCTCCTCTGCTACGACGCCGAGCGCTGGTTCAAGCAGGCGGAGATCGCCGCGGCGATGAGCCTCGAGGCGCTGCTCGCCAACCTCAAGCCGTACAACAGCAAGCTGCACGAACTGCGCGGCTTCTCCGGCGCCGTGCGCAGCGCCGCCGCCATCCGCGCCTGCATCGCCGAGAGCGACCTCGCCACCGGCAAGATCAAGACCAAGGTGCAGGACGCGTACTCCATGCGCTCCACGCCTCAGGTCATCGGCGCCGCACACGACGCGCTCAAGTGGGCGAAGAGCCAGGTCGAGATCGAGCTGAACGGCGTCGGCGACAACCCGATCTTCGTGCCCGAGGACAAGCTGACGCTGACCGGCGCCAACTTCCAGGGCACGCCGGTCAGCCTCCCCATGGAGATGGTCGGGCAGGCCATCACCATGGTCTGCGTACTCAGCGAGCGCCGGCTCAACCGCATGGAGAACACGGCGACCAGCCAGGGTCTGCCCGACTTTCTCACGCCGAACCCCGGCTTCTACAGCGGACTGATGCTCAGCCAGTACACGGCCGACATGCTGATCACCGAGCAGCGTATCCTCGCGGCGCCGGCGGCGACCATGAGCATCCCCGCCGCCGCCGACCAGGAAGATTTCGTCTCCATGGGCATGAACACGGCCCTCAAGAACCGGCAGATCCTCGAGAACGCCTGCGGGATTCTCGGCATCGAGTTCATGGCCGCGGCTCAGGCCCTGGACTTCCGTGACTTCACGCCGGGCAAGGGCGTGCGGAAGGCCAAGGAGGTCATCCGCACGCATGTCGACCACCTCGACGTCGACCGTCCGCTCTTCCCCGACCACAACGCGATGGCCGCCCTGGTCAAGTCGGGTGAGATCCTCGACGCCGTCGAGGCGGAGGTCGGCTCGCTCGGCTGAGTCCGTCCCCGACCGGGGAGCGCCGGCGGCGTCAGGTCGGCCCAGGTGCGCGGGTCCTAGACACCCGCGCACCTGGGCCGATGTCCCTCTCAAGCAGAGGACGCCGCAGGCCGAAACCATAAGAGAGGAGCGCACCCCCCAGGGGTGGCGCTCGCCCCACTACCCGGGAGACGACGGACGATGACAGAACCGCAGGACAACTTCACGCGGCGCGAGGTGACCGCGCGCGGGTTCGAGGCACAGTGCGTCGCCGACGAGTCGGTCGTCTACCTCTGGCACCTCGGCTGTGGACTGCGCGCGGACAAGCGGGACGGCTCCACCATCCTCATCACCGACCCGGCCACGCTACCGGAGGGTCCGTGGATGGCGACGGAGCTGGGACGCGAGGAGCTGCGTGACCCGACGCTGCTGGAGCTCTGAGTCCGACGGGCAGCCCACGGAGCGGCCACTGAGGATGGGGGTGGGTGGCGGGAGCGACGGGACTCGAACCCGCGGCCTCCGGCGTGACAGTTCGCCTCTGCGCGCGCCGCACGCTGCCGATGGGTGCCATTCGAGCCTGAGCTGAGAAAGCACGACCTGAACTCATCTCGCGGCATCGGGCTGGGACCGGTCGCTGCCGCTGCCGTGCGTTCGCCCTCCACACCCCGGCCGGCGGGCACCCCGGGCGCTCAGCTGCGTCGTCAGGCTCTCGGCAAGCAGGTCGCGTGCAGGTCCTTCTGGCGTCGGGCAGGCCGCGTGACTTCCAGCTGCTTGCGCCTAGCGCCTCGGTCGCCGGCCCCCTGGTCGCAACGGCAGATGGTCACCGCTCCTGTAGCTGATGACGAGGGCGACCGTTGCGCCAAGCAGCGAAAGGAAGAGCGTGAGAAGGAACCCGAGGGCGAAGCCGCCGCCGATCGACCTGCCTTTGCGACGAGAGATGGTCATGCACCAGAAGCCGACGCAGACAGGAAGCACAACGCAGGAGAGCCAAAGCACGAGTTCTTCGCGTCCCATGGTGAACGCGCCTCAGGTCGCGCTTCGCGGCGATGCTCCCCTGGGAAAGACACGGCCCTCTGCCAGTCCTTCGCCAAGGCGAGTGACCCGCGGAGCTTGACGCGGCGTCAACGAACAGCCCTGGCAGGAACAACTTGGAACGTCGCCGCTCTTCCTCTGCCCATGCAGTTGGAGATGTCCGTGCAGCGGTGGACCTCACCCTCTCCAGGTCGCGACCGGTCAATTGCACGCCTCATCTTCGACTGGCTCCCCGAGAGGGGGATGGGCTTGCCCCGGTATGCCGCGTCCGTGAACCACGTGTGCTTCCTCATGCACGAACTTGCCGCCGCGCATCCACGAGGCGAACGCCGCGATCAGGCACATCGCCGCCGCGAAGACGAGCACGTAGACGATGCCGTCCTTGAACGGATGGGCGATGAGTGAGGGGAAGAACTCCTTACCCACGAGCGTGTGCACGTTGATCGTGGGCAGCGCGCCCAAGACGTGCGCGCCGAGGAGTTCCCTCAGCGGGTTGAAGCCGAGAAAGGCGGCAAACAGGTAGCCCGTGGGCGGCATGTGCGAGAGCTGCGTAGCGACCTGCGCCGGCACGTGTTGGCCGGTGAGGCCGGCAAACATGGCTGCCGGAACGTGAGTCGTGAGGCCGACCACCATGAGCGAGAAGAAGATGCCGATGGAGAGCGGCATGCCGAGCGTCTGGGCGGTGGCGCGCATGCCCGAGGCGACGCCGCGGTTACGCGCCGGCACGCTGTTCATGATGGCCGCCGTGTTGGGGGCGGCGAACATGCCGAAGGCGATGCCGTTGAGGAAGAGTATGCAGCCGAAGGTCCAGTAGGCGAAGTCCGCGGGCAGGGTCATGAGCAGCAGGAAGCTGAGCGCCGCCAGCAGCATGCCGGTGGTGGCGAAGGGGCGGGCCCCGTAGCGGTCGGAGAGGATACCAGACACGGGCCCGGCGACGAGGAAGCCCAGGGTCATGGGAAGCATGTAGATGCCGGCCCAGAGCGGCGTCTGCTCGAAGCTGTAGCCGTGCAACGGCAGCCAGATGCCCTGGAGCCACATGATGAGCATGAACTGCAAGCCGCCGTTGGCGATCGAAGAGAGCAGCACGGCGAGGTTGCCGGCAGCGAAGGCGCGGATGCGGAAAAGTCCGAGGTCGAACATCGGCTCGTCGACGTGGCGCTCGATCACGACGAAGGCGATGAGAAGCGCGACGCCGCCTCCGATCATGGCCACGACAAAGGGGTTCGACCAGCCCATGTCGGAGGCGCCGTGAGGCCTGATGCCGTAGGTGATGCCGGTGAGCAGGACGGCGAGGCCGGCGGCGAAGGTGAGGTTGCCGAGCCAGTCGATGCGGGCCCGGTGACGCTCACCGACCTCGCGCAGCTGCCAGAAGGACCAGAGGACGCCGAGGATGCCAAGCGGCACGTTGACGAGGAACACGAGCCGCCAGTCGACGGCGGCAAGCACGCCGCCCAGGATGAGGCCGATGAACGATCCCGCGAGCACAGAGACGCCGTTGATGCCGAGCGCCATGCCGCGCTGATCGGCGGGGAAGACGTCGGTGAGGATGGCCGCCGAGTTGGCCATCATCAGGGCGCCGCCCGCCGCCTGGACCATGCGAAAGGCGATGATCTCGATGGCGCCGGTCGAGCCGGTGCTCCACACCAGCGTGAGGCCGAGGGCGGCTGCCGTGAAGACGACGAAGCCGATCTTGAATATACGCACGCGGCCGAACATGTCGCCGATGCGGCCCGCGGTGACGACGAGCGCGGCCGAGACCAGGCCGTAGCCCATGAGGATCCAGAGCAGGTAGGTGAAGTTGCCGGCGTCGAGCGGGCTCAGATGGATGCCGCGAAAGATGTCGGGCAGGGCGATCAGGAGGCTCGAGGCGTTGATCATGGCCATGAGCACGCCGAGAGTCGTGCAGGAGAGTGCAACCCACTTGTAGGGGATGCGGTGGCCCGTGGGCGCTCCCGGCTCGAGTGCGAGCCCCGCTGGTTCAGATGGTGTCATGTTTGTGGGCTCCTCACTGCTGCAGCATCGTCGGTGGCATGGATCTTGTCGGGGCTCAGCGCCCCGGCGAGCGCCCCCAGCCCCTTCGCAAGGGCGTCGAGAGCGTCGTCGCTCAAGTGGCCGAGCCCTTCCTTCAGGCTCTGATCACTCCCGTGGCGAAGCTCGCCCAGGAGCTTCGCGCCCCGCGGCGTGGCCGCCAGAAGCACACGCCGACGGTCGCTCGCATCGGCTCCGCGCTCTACATAGCCGCGACGCACGAGCTGGTCGACGAGCAGGCTGGTCGCCGACTCGCCGATGCGTAGCTCGCGGCCGAGCCTGCAGACTGGGATGCCCGCGTTCTGCTCTACGGCGATGAGAGCCTTGAACTGCGCCATCGTCAGATCGAGTTGCAGCCACACGGGGACGCTCAGCCGATGCAGGCCGGCGTAGACGGTCCGCAGGTCAGCGGTGATGGTCTGGGCGCGCGGGTCGTGACGGTTCATCTTTGCCTCGCGGGGTCAAGGAGGGCCGAAGGCGCAGAGGCCTCAGGCCGAACGCGGCAGGAAGGACAACGTCGAGTGTAGCAAAAGCCCATCTCGAAAGCCAATCAAATTGGCGACGCCAAAGTATCTAGCGTGATGTTGCGCAAGAGCTCCGTGACCATGTGTGCTCGCGGCTCTCATTCCGTCGGCGACGTCTGACGCGCCTAGTACGCAAACGCACTCAGGACACTAGGTGCCGCGATCGCCGAGCCTCTCTGAACCCTGCGGCTCGGCTCGCAGGGCGCCCTCGGCAGTGCACTGGTCGCCGGTCACCGTGGAGCGCGGGGGCTGGCGGGAACGTTCCTTGCACCCCATCCCGTACCTTGATGCGCGTCGATTGGCTCGTCGCTGCCAGTCAAGACCACTTGCGGCTCGCGCATCCCTTGAAGTAGGCGCGAACTCGGCGAGGCTGCGCGCGAACGAGGCGAACGAGGCTCCCCCGCGCGGGGCCTCAGGACGACTGGGCGACCAACTGCGGCGGCCGCTGCTCCAGGAGGTCGCGGGGCCAGCCCCCGCGCTCGGCCACGGCTTCATAGGTGCTGCGCAGGAACGTCAGCAGTGCCTCGCGTGGGTCCTCCGCCGTGCGCACCGCGTCGTAGGGCAGCATGAAGCCGCCCGGCATGCCGGGGGCCTGCACCCACTGCGCGGCTGCCGGCTGCACGCTGGCCGTCTCCAGGCCGCTCGGCGGGGGGAATGCCATGACGAAGAAGGACGCCGCAGGTGCTGCCTCACTGCCGAAGCTAAGCGTCGAGCTCACGCCCTCCGCGTCGAGATTTCCGGACATGATCTTGGACAAGCCCTCGGGCGCCTGGGCTGGCCGGCCCGAATGCCGCGTCGTGCCGAAGTCGCCGCCGCCCCAGTAGTAGCTCGGCGGCGTGTGCTTGCCCCAGTAGCCGCTGGCGTACTGCTCGTACACCGAGCCGACGCGGATCATCGCCTGCCAGAGCAGGTTCGCCTGCTCGGGGTCGTAGAGGTGGTGTGTCGCGTCCTCGTGGAACGGAATCGGCTCGGCGACCTCCTGCGGCAGCGGATTGATGGCGGCCGGGACCTCGAGCTCGGTGAGGGCGGCGAGCACCTCGCGGTAGAACTCCGCCACGGACGCACCGAGCTTCACGGCCACGCTCCGCCCGTCGCTGCGCTCGAAGCGCGCCTCGTGGCGGATCAGGTCGAGGTCGACGGCCATGGTGCCGTCACCCGCCCACAGGGGAGTGGTCGTAAACCCGTCCTGTGAGAGGCGCAGCGGCGCGTGGCCCCACTGCGCCAGAGGCGGGGTGAGGGCGAGCCGGATCTTCCCGACGATCTGCGAGTACATGTGGAGCGTCTCGCGCGTGTCCTTGTAGGCCTCGTAGCGGAGCTCGGGCCACGTATCCGTCTTGCTAGTCATTTCGGTCACCTCAGATGTCGATGCCAGTTTCGAGCCGGCGAGCGGCGTGGATACTACTTGTGGATGCAGTTACCCTCACCTACATGGTCGAAGGCAAAACAAAAAGGGGCGGATGCGATGGCAAGGGTCACCGAGCGGCGCGAGCCGGGAGCGGCCCCAGCGACCGCCGCGTCGTGTACGCGGGGCTCACTTCCGACGGCCAGCGGATGCTCGAAGAAGCCGCCCCGCTGCTGTGCACCGGGCACATCGAGCACCTCGGTGCGCGAGAGGCCGACGTCGTGACCGCCGTGACCGTCGCCATGCGCAAGGTCCTCGAGGCCGAGGGCGTCGCGCCCTCATCTTCGGGGCCGACCATGAAGACTCGACTCGACCCCGCATCCGGACTCGCCGCCGCCGGCTCTGCGACCGGATGGGCGCCTGACAGTGCCGCTGCTCCCCTCCCGAAGGAGGCAAGATGCCACAAGTATCCCTGAACCAGATCGCTCCGGAGTTCAGCCTGCACGACTTCTCGGGCGCCCCGGTCAGCCTGTCGGACTACCGGGGCCGCAAGAACGTCCTACTGGTGTTCAACCGCGGCTTTACCTGACCGTTCTGCCGCCGGCATATGGCGCAGTTGCGCCATGACTACTCCGAGTTCGTGGCCCGCGACACGGAAGTCGTGGTGGTCGGCCCCGAGGATGCGTCGGCCTTTGCCACCTATTGGCAGAAGGAGTCCCTGCCGTTCGTCGGTCTGCCCGATGCCAAGCACACCGTGCTCAAGCTCTACGGGCAGGAGGTGAAGCTGTTCAGATTCGGACGGATGCCGGCCCAGGTGCTCATCGACAAGGCCGGCGTCGCGCGCTTCGTCCACTACGGGCACAGCATGAGCGACATCCCCGAGAACGAAGAGGTCCTGGCCCTGGTCGACGAGATCAACGCCTCAGCGGACCCGCCTGGGCCAGGGCGCGGCTGACCGGCGATGTGCAGTCGGTCTGACCACTCTGACCACTGTCGCAGGGGCGGCCTCGATCATTGTCTGCATCTCCTTCGCCGGCGCTGCCTATGCCGCGCCTGCCGCGTCATCGTCGATCTGCAGCGGGTGAGCTTCATCGAGGCTGCCGAGGAATAGCCCTGCGCTATCAGCCTGCCCGGCGGTGACTGCCCTCGATGGCGCCACTTCTGTCCCTCCTCCTTGCGCAGCGCCTGGCGCACGTGGATCCGTGAGCGCACAAGGTCGACGTCGGTGACGCGCAGACCGAGCAGCTCGCCGCGGCGCAGTCCGGTGGCGGGGTCGAGCGCGACCGGTACAAAGCGCCCCCTCGCTGCGACCCTTGTGGTTGCCCTTCGGTCACCGTCTCCCGGCGCAGCCGCCGAGAGCAGCGCCGCCTGCTCGCTCGGCGCGTAGACGTGGAAGGGCGGCGGCTCCTCATCGGGCAGCTCGACGTAGGTGAGGGGGTTCTCGGCGATCAGCCGCCAGGCGACCGCCAGGTTCATGGCGGCGCCGACGAAGATGAGGTGCTTGCGGACGGTGCTCGACGAGAGTTCGCCACTCTCCAGCTGCTTCTTCTTCCAGCTGGCGGCGACCTTGGGCGTGAAGCGCGCGAGAGTGACTGAAGCAAGGTCGCAGCGCATGTGCTTGAGGTGGCCCGCGTCGCGGGCCCGCGTCGCCGGCGCCAGCTTGTCGCGGCCGTCCAGGTAGCGCTGGCAAGAAGTCGGGGACCGACTCGCCGGAGGGCTTCACGTGGCGGCCTTCGTAGCCGTCGTTCTGCAGCTTGGCGTCGAGCCGCTTGGCCTCTTCCTCGCTGACTATCGTGCGGCGGGGGCGGGAGAGAAAGTCCCTGCAAATGAGTGGCGGGAGCGACGGGGCTCGAACCCGCGACCTCCGGCGTGACAGGCCGGCGCTCTAACCAGCTGAGCTACGCCCCCGCGAGAGTACGCTGACGGCCGGTCAACCCACGACCGGCCGTTGTGCAGCGAATGCGGAGTCTAACACACGCGAAACGGCGCAGCAAAGCGAGGCGGAGCCCCTCCGGGAGCGGTCACGACAGCGGCCAGGGGACGCGTGGGGCGGCCTTGGGCGGCGTCAGCCCGGCGCAGCGCCGTCGGTCTTGGCGGCGTGCCGGGCCGAGTAGCCGCTGCGGCGCGCCCAGACCACGTACTCGAAGAGCGCGCGGTAGGCGACGGGCCTTCCGGGCAGCCCGTGCAGGCCGCGCACGCGCGGAGCCGCAAGCGCATCCTCATAGGCCTCGACGATGCGGTCGGTGATCTGCGCCCACGAGAGATCCGCGGCGGCGGCGATGCCGGCGGCCGCGAGCCGCCGCCGCTCCGCCTCGTCCTGCAGCAGATCGTAGAGTGCGTCGGCGAGCGCGACGGGATCTCCGGGTGGCACCAGGCGGCCGGCCTCGCCGTCGCGCAGCACCGCGCGATAGCCGGGCAGGTTGGAGGCGACGACCGGCACCCCGGCGGCCATGCCCTCCGCCAGCACGATGCCGAAGCTCTCCGCCGCGCGGGACGGCGCGCATAGGACCTCGGCCTCCCCCAGTTGCGCGACCTTCACCGCGTCGTCCACCCAGCCGAGCGCCTCCAGCCCCGTGAGGTCGACCGGGAGGTCACTGCCGGCGCGCTCCGTCTCGAGCACCTGGCGACGCGTGGCCCCGGCGACTACGAGCGTCGCGTCGGGCATACGCTTGCGCAGGAGCGCGAAAGCCTGCAGAAGCACGCCGAGGCCCTTGCGAGGCTCGGGGCGCCCAACGAAGAGGATGCGCCCCGGCACCTTGGCGGCGCCGACCGCCGGGGCGTACATCTCCACCGGGACACCGTTCGGGATGATCCGGAACGGGCCGGGAAAGCGGCTCTGCGGGAAGGACCGCGCCGCCTCACTGACGGCGATGCGCACGTCGATCCGCTTCATCACGGCGCCGGCGACCAGCCGCCCGCGGTCGTAGAAGGCCGAGGACTCCAGCGCGGCATGGAACGTCCCCACCACGGGCGACGCAGCCATGACCACCGCCATCATCGAGACCGCCGGTGTACAGGGCTCGTGCACGTGCAGGATGTCGAAGCGGCCGTATCTGACGGCGCGGTCCATGCGCGGCGCGATCTGCGGGGAGAAGTTGACGTATGCGAGTGACCCGTTGGTGGGGACGGGGAGGGCGTTGCCCATGGGGATGAAGCGTTCCGTCACGGTCTGCCGGCGGCTGTCCACGTGCCGGCGGGCGGGCGTCATGGCTCCCACCGGCGCGATGATCCACGGTTCGTGACCGCGCACCTCCAGTTCCGCGGCAAGGTGTTCGATGTGGTGGTTGACCCCACCGGGGACGGTCCAGGAATAGGGGGTGACGAGACCTACGCGCACCGGGACACCCCCGTCAGCGTTCGTCTCTGTCGAGCAGGAAGCGGTTCCGGTACACCTCGGGCGATCTGGGCAGCGGGCTGCCGAGCGGCCCGCGGAGGCGCGCCGCGAAGAAGACGGTGATGAGCGCGAGCGGCCCGAGCGCCCGGCGCGGGCTGCGGTGCAAGGCGAGACTGATGAACGGCAGCGCGAGCGCCGTGACGCTGACTGCCTGGGCATGCCGATGCAGCAGGCTGCCGCCGACCAGCGGGACACACCCGACGGCCATCATGGCGGGGTCCATGGCGAACGCGGCCCCGAGGGCACAGGCCGCACCGCGTCCCTTGACCACGGCGATGTGCCCGCCCATGGCCGAGATGCCGACCGCCGCCACCGCGTTGTTGGCGGCTCCGTCCAGACGAGCCGCCGTCGCGGGCGCGTAAGCCTTGAGCGCATCGAGCGCGAGCACCAGGGCCCCGGGCTTCCAGCCGATGCTGCGGGCCACGTTGGACGAGCCCACCTTGCCGTCGCCGAGATCCTCCAGCCGCTGGCCTGTGAGTGCCTTGGTGACCAGCTTGCCCGTCGGGATGGTGCCGGCCGCGAAGCCGCCGGCCATGCCCGCGAGCGTGTGGAGCGCTCTGAGGCGCCTGCGACGGTCCGCGGCGCTCACTTGGCCGCCGCCCGCCGCAGGAGCTCGCGATAGCGCTCGCCGACCACGGCCGGCGTGTGACGCGCCAAGGCCAGCTCGCGACCCTTGGCGCCCATGGTCCGCCGCTGCTCGGGCGTGCGGCGCAGCAGCGACGCCAAAGCGGCGGCCACCTGCTGTACCGAGTGGCCGTCGACGACCAGGCCGGTGTCGCCGTGCACGACGGCCTCCGGGGCGCCGCCGGAGGCGCCGGCGATGACCGGCAGACCGGCGAGCGCGGCCTCGGCGAACACGATGCCGAAGCCCTCGACCTCGAGGCCGCCCCAGCGGCTGCGGCAGGGAGAGGCGAACAGGTCGGCGGCGCGCAGCCACTCCTTCATGGTCGTGTCGGCGAGCGCGCCGGTGAGGTGCACGCGCTCGCCTACCCCGCGCTTCTGGGCGCGGTCGAACAGACCCGTCGTCAGCCGGCCCTCCCCGATGATCACCAGGTGCAGCCTCGGGAACTCCTGGCGCAGCAGGCACAGCGCATCGATGAGCTTGTCCTGGCCCTTGCGCGGCACGAGACGGCCGACGCACACGACAAGCTCCCCGTCGATGCCGAGCCGTTCGCGCAGGCGCACGGCCTCGTCGCCTTCGGCCGGCACGAACGCGTCCACGTTGAGCGGTGGGCGAAGGACCTCCGCGGCGACCTTGCCGTCCGTCTGCTTGCGCGCGATCCCGGCCGTGTACTCGCTGACGGTGAGGAGCATGGAGGCATTACCGAGTACGTGCCTCAGGGCATTGTTGACTCCCGGCACGACACCGGGCAGCGTGACCTCGGCGCCGCCGAGAAAGACAACGTAGGGGATGCCGTGACGCTCCCGGATCCGGGGGCCGAGCAAGCCCGCCGGCAGAGGATGGCCGAGCTGGATGAGCTCCGCTCCCTCGCGCTCGGCCATCTGCTCCACCGTGTGGAGCATCGCGCTGGTCGGCCAGAGCACGGAGCTCGATGCGCGCACGACGGTGTAGGGGTGGGTGGCGTCGAACGCAGCGCCGTCGATATGCGCCGGCGCCAGGATCGCGACCTCAGAAGGGTCGAGCGTCTGGATGACGCCCCAGTAGTACGACTGAGCGCCACCGATACGCGGCGGGAAGTCGTTGGTGACGAAGAGCGTGCGCGGCGCTCTGTCGGCTGACGTGCTGGTAGTCAGGGTGTTCCCTCCACTGTCGTCGGCACGGAACATGCGTCGGCGCGCGGCCCCTGCTGAATCGGCTGGGCTTCACTCTACCATGACGTTTACGGGCGGCGGCCCCGGTCAGGTGCCGGAGGTGTGGAGCAGCGCCTCGGTCACCGCGGCGTTGAGCGCCTCCGGCGTCACGGGCTTGGCGAAGTACGCCACGGCGCCGGCGGCGAGGCGATCTGCTCCTCGGTCACAAGGCCCATGTCCTTGAGGATGTCGCCGAGGCGGCCGCCGCCGGCTGCGCCCGCGGCCGCTTCCGCAGCCGTCCCCACTTCTTCTCCCATGGCCACGCGCAGCGCCAAGACCAGGGCGTCCGGCTCGACCGGTTAGTGAGGTACGCGGACGCACCCTCCGCAAGTGCCTCGGTGCGATACTTCTCGGGGTCGCGACCGCTCATCATCACGACCGGCACGCCGGCGAGCTGCGGCAGGGCGTGCATGCGCTTCATGACGACGGTGGCCTCCCCGCCGGGGAGACCGACGTCGAGCACCACCACCTGCGGGCGGAGCTTCACCGCGGCGCCCATGGCGGCCACTGCGTCCTGTGCCACGCCGACGTCGTAGCCGCGCTGCTTGAGCGTGGCGGACAGCACCATGAGCAGGTCCTGGTCATCGTCCACGAGCAGCACGAGGCGCGGCGCGGTCACGACTGCTCGCCTTCCACCGCGGGCAGCGTGAGCGTCGCCACCACGCCGGAGCCAGGCTCGCTCGCCAGAGCGAGGCTGCCGCCGTTGCGCTCCGCAAGGCGACGGCAGACCCACAGTCCGACGCCGAGGCCGGGCACCTTCCTCGAACGTGCGAGCTCACCGCGAAAACCGAACTCGAAGACCCGGCTCAGCTCCTCCGGAGGGATGCCGGGTCCGGTGTCCACGACCTCCAGCACGACCGTGTCGTCGCCGTCGCGCCGCGCCCGGACGGTCACGCGCCCGCCGGCCGGCGTGTACGCCGCGGCGTTGCCCACCAGATCCGCCAGAATCTGGCGCACGTCGTCGCGGTCCGCCCAAGCCCTCGGGGTGGGCGGCGGGCCGGCGTCAACGACGATCGCAGCGCCCTCGAGGCCCTCCATCCGGCGCAGCGAGGACAACTCCTCGGCGACATCGCCCAGCACGACCGCCTCCGGCACGGCGGGCGCGACGGAGCAGTCCGCCCAGCCGCTGGCCACAGTGCCGGAGACGAGCGTCTCCATCCGCACGACGTTGCGCTCAAGCACCTCCAGGTACTCCTCCTGCCGGGGCGTAAGCTCTCCGGCGCCGCCGCCGCGGAGCAGGGAGAGGAGCGGGTAGATGACGGCGAGCGGCGCCCTGAGCTCGTGACGCACGTGAGACTGGCGCTCACGCGCCGCATCTCTGGCCGCTCTCTCGGCGGCGTCCTCGGCCTGGGCCTCGGCGCCGGGGGTGGTCTCGGTCATGCCGGTACTCTACTCCAGCCGGGCGCGCGCACCTGCACCGCGGTCACGGAGCCGGTGACGCCTGGGTGCACGAGGAGCTGAGCGAGCCGTTACCTTGGGCGTCCGAGAGCGTCAGGGTGTCGCCCTCGACCCTGAACTTCTTGGCTGCGGCGAGCAGTTCGAGGTATGTCCGCAGAGTGGTGGGCGATGCTGGATTTGAACCAGCGACTCCCTGCTTGTAAGGCAGGTGCTCTACCCCTGAGCTAATCGCCCGCGCGCGGCCAAGTATACGACGGGGCCGCACATCGGCGTCGCGCCGGTCGTGGACACACGCATCCGAGGTACGGCGCCGCGCGCGCCTCGAGGCGCGGCACCCTCGTAGGCAAGAAGGGGCGGGAGGCACTCCCGGCCTCCCGCCTCTCGCCGCTTCGTGCGACATGCAGCCTGTCTACTGCGGCTGCACCTCGCGCCATGTGTTCTTGATACGCCGCACCATCGACGGGAAGCGCTGGTCCAGGTTCGCGATGCAGTTGTCGTTGTAGAGGATGTTAGGCGTTCCCTTCATGTCCTCGTTGGTGTTGGTCACCACCATTCCGTGGATGTCGCCGGTACCGTGTGACGTGTCCATCGGGCCCTCGGAGTAGATCACACCCCAGAACTGGGCCGTGCCGCCCCAGCTCAGCGTGCTGCCTCCGAGAATCAGGAAGATGCCCGGCTGCGCCTCGGTGTTGAGGTTCGTGTTGCCCTGGATCTTGATTTCGGTCGGCGTCGGCGGGTCGATCACACACAGTCCGCTGCAGCCGCCCGTCGGCGCCCAGATGGGGTCTCTCGGGCTTGCCTCAGCGGCGCCCAGCGAGGTGAAGTACCGGCCATTCGACTGCGCGGTTGAGACAAGCGAGTCGACCAGCGCCTGCGGGAAGACGTCTTCGAGTGGGCTGATGTTGCTCCCGGTGATCTGTGCGATGCCGGACTGCGTGACGCTGGACGTCTCGATGGTGCCGCCCACCTGCACCGACGTCGTGGTCCCCGTCGGCGGTGCCACTTCGATGCGGATCTTGGGGTTGTTGCCTTGGCCGTTGCTGGTCAGGTTGCCGCCGGCCCAGAGAGGGATACCTCGCGGAAGCGACATCGTCATGTACGACCGCTCGACCTCACTGACCACCCGCGTCTTGCGCTTGCCGACACCCGCCTGCGCGACCATCCACATGATCCCGTCGGGCTGGTTGGGATTGGTAGGGCCGCCCTTGTCGTAGTGGACCAAGGTGTCAATCGGGTCCAGGTTGTCATACCACTCCACGGTGATGAACTGGCCACTGGTGGGGTTCGGGTACTCGCTGGCGCTGAAACGGTTGCGGAATGCGGTGGCGTTGAACGTCGGGACGGCGGCGGACGATGTCGGCCAACTGCTGCCCAGCAAGGCCATCCCGGCATCCAGCCCCGCCTCGGTCACCGTGAACGACTTGACGTGCTGATGTGTGTCGCTGGTCCCGCCTTGGACGTTGGCCGTGAGAGCCACCAGCGCCGCGGCGGAGATCGCGAGCGCCGCGACCACTCCGATGATCAGCACGAGGCCGGCGCCACGCTCACGCTCGCGTGTGTCGCTCCCCATGAGACGTGCCCACCCCATAACATCACCTCGTGTTCCGCAGCTGCGCGGTGGTGCGCAGATGAGTGTAGGTGGGCGACTTGCCCGGGTTCAGGTCGACCAGCAGGTTGAGCTCGACGGCGCGGATCTGAGCGCGGTCGTCCGTGCCGCGTACGTCGCTCTCGTGCGCCAGAGTGCCGTCGCTGTTGTAGTAGATGTACGTGAAGACCGGAGTCGGGTTGGTGCTGCTGGGTGTCGTCAGGTTGATGACGTTGGACGCCAGCAGTTGCCCGCCCTCGCCGTTTGTCTGCTCGGACAGGTCAAAGCCCGACTCGGCAGTCTCATCGACACCGGAGATGGAATTGCCGGTGCCGAGGTCCTGGAAACGCCAGAGCTGCCCGTTGGAATACAGGCGGTACATGACGAGGCGCGGAGTCACGTTGGCGAACTGGTTCCCGGTCTTGTTGAAGGTGGTGTACAGCTCGATGTAGAACGGTCGCGCGCGGACAATGCCGACCTCACTGATCGTGGCCGGGGGCTGCTCGACATCGCGGGTCTCCCGCTCCATTCGCGCCAGAGCCAGCCGCACGGTGTCGACCGTCTCATCACGCTTGGCCGTGGTCGCATACGAGCGCGAGAGAGCGAACCAGCTTAGCAAGATCATCCCCGTCAGGAGCACGCTGATGCTCGCCGCCACGACGAGCTCGACCATCGTCATGCCGCCCTGGTCTCTCGCCTGCCTGGTCAGGGCCTCGTACGCCCTCCATCTGCAGTTCATCGCCGCACCACCAAGCCGATCATGGATAGGTCGCGGTCCCATTACCGCTGCCGGTGTCGACGACCTCGGTCTTCAGTTGGTTCGCATGGCTGAAGGTCGTCGACTTCATGAAGAACACGTTGTACTGACCGGCGGGGAGGCTGGACCAGGTGATGCTGTTGCCGTTCTTCTTGACCCAGGTTCCCGAGGGCGGGGTGGTCGAGGCGGTGCCGGTCGTGGTGTACCACTTGGACGTGGCGACGTTCTGCACCCAAACGTAGGCCTGGGTCGTGCTGTTGTTCGTGACTTTGATCTGGCGCAAGACGAGCGGGCCTGTCGTGACGGGGCCCGCACTGGCATAGGCCGAGGAGTTACCGGCCACGTCGACCGCGCAGACCCTGTAAGTATAGGTGGTCGCCCAGTTCGCCGTAGTGTCATCGTAGACGACGCCTTGATACAGGACCTGCAACTGCTGCCATGTGGAGTTGCCGCTCTGCTGGCGCTCGAGTGTGTATCCCGCGAGCCCGCTTGTAGGGGTGCCGGAGTCCGTGGACGTCGCCCATGTCAGATGCACGACCGCCTGTCCAGAGACGGGACTTGCCGTGAGCGGCGACGGGACGCTTGGCGGGTCCTTGTCTGAGGCCGGGTTGGGAAGCGCGGTCACCGCGGCAGTGAATGGGCCGACGAGATTGTTCGTATCGACCGTGCGCACCTTGTAGTAGTAGGTCGTCCCGTTCGTGACGCTGTTGTCCGGGTACGAGGTCGTCGTCGCCGCCTCGCCGATCTTCGCGTAGCTGACACCGTTCGTCGAGCGATACACCTCGTACTTCAGCACGCTGCCGGAGGCGGCCGTGGTCCACGTGAGGACCACCTGGCCGTCGTAGCTGTTTGCCACGAGGTCGGTCGGCGCGGGCGGCGCCAGGTTCTGGTAGTACATGGCGATGCTCCACGGCATGCCCTGACTGCGTGAGCCGAAGCCGGCAACAGCGACCGCCTGGATGATGTACGTCCCGTTGGGCGCGTTCGAGTCATCCCACGAGTACTGATAGTGACCGGTATCTGTGGTGCTGACCGGCAGGTCGACCTTCTGCGAGGCGACCGCCGTTCCGTTGGCGGGCGTGATGGTGAAGAGCACGTATCCACGGTCCGTCGCCGTCGCACTCTGGTTCATGCTGGCGATGTCCTCGGGTGCGAGGTAGGCATCGATGACAAGCGGCCCGCTGACGATCTTCGTAGTGTTCGTCGCGGCATCCGTCTGCAGCACACCGTCCGGGCCGAGGTCCACCCGAAGGATCTGCGGTCCGGCATACTGCTTGGAGATCATCGTACTGAGCTCGACCGGCTTCACCGGCTTTGGGGGAGCCGTCCATCGCGCCGTCACCGTGACTTGCTTGTACTTCTCCGTGCCGGGAGTGGCGCCGGCGTTGCCGGCGGAGTCGATGTAGTCGACACGGTAGGAGACGACGAACGTGCGATTCCCACCCCCGCCAGTCGTCCAGCCGACAGTGGTGCCGAACTGGCCGTTGGGGATCGTGTTGTTCGTGAGGGCGGTCTGTTCGATCTGGTCGTAGTCCAGCCCGCGGATCTTCTCGAGCTTGTCCTGCGCCAGTTGCAGTGCCGCATTTCGCACGACATCGCCCGAGGAGGCCTCGGATGCGCTCACGAACACTGGCACCAGCGCCGTGAACGCAAGTCCTGCGATAATAATAGTGACCAGCAACTCCACGAAGCTGAAGCCAGCTCCGCGGTCACAGGCCCGCCAGAAGTGCCTGTTCATATGCCCCTGCCTCCGGATAGACGGGGAGTTCTCTATTCGCTCTATCGGCGGGGAGGGAAAAAGCATGAGCCCTCTCCGGCTCATCCGTTGCCCCACCGGGCGCATGTCCTAGTAGGTTCGCCCGCCTCGCTTGTCCACCTTCGCCGCGGTCCTTTGCCAGTATCCCCGGGAAGGTGTACAGACGACCATTGTGACACTACTTCCCGGGCGACGAAAGGTGCGACGCGCTGGTTCGCCCCCCGGAACGACTACGTCGCCGGCGGAGACAACGCGGAAAGAAGAGACGGGGCGCCGGGCGGCTCTGGCGACCACCCGGCGCCCCTGGGATCCTCACAGTCGCCTGTTCCGGAGGCAGAGAGAGGTGTGAGGACCGTGCTCAGCAGGGTTGCGCCCCGTGTCGGACCTCAGTTGACGTTGGGCGAAAGCTCCTGCCAGGTGCCGGGCACCATGTTCGTCGCCGTTGTGGCCGCGGTGATCTGCAGGTTGGCTAGCGCCCGGGGATCGTACCCGACGTTGCCGTTGTTGGTGAAGCGGACGTCGCCCTTGGACATGACGGCACCGCGGACGAAGAACGTGCCGTCGCCGTCGTTGTCCAGGTTCACGCCGCCGTCCATGTTGACCACCAGCCCGGTGAACACGGCATCGGCGCTCAGTTGGATGGCTCGCGTGGCCGAGGTCCCGTCGTCGATGCCCAGCAGCACCATCGGGTCGTTCACGGTGCCGAACCCGCCGCTGCCCGATGTGGTGATCTGCCCGGGTGAGACGAGGATCGGGCAGAGGATCTGCGCGTTATTACCCGAGAAGGTAACCGCTCCCTGGACATACGTCGGCCCGAAGACGTGACTGAACGGGCCGCCCGACGACGTGAAGCTCCCGCCCACGTACAGAGGGCCCGGATCCTTGGACGCGTCGGTGTAGTCGGTCGTCTTGACCGTCAGAGCGCCGCCCCAATTGACGGTCCCTCCGACGTAGATCGGCCCGAACTGGCTGGTGCCCGAAGGTCCGGAGATGGTGAAGTTGCCACCCACATACAGGGCGGTGGCGTTGGTGTGGGTATTACCGCCCAGCGTGAGATTGCCGGTCACGTACAGCGACCGGAAGTTGAACGTGCTCTCGCCGCCGCCCAGCGTGAGGTTGCCGTTGACGACCAGGTCGGTGCTCGCGTTGTACGTTTGCGGGCTGGTCTTCTGCAGTTGGGTGATCAGCGCTGCGTCCGCCACGGTCCCCGCCGCGTTCGCCTTGGTCGGCGTCCCCTGTTTGGCCTGCGCGGTCATGGTGTCGATGGTGGCCTGAGGAAGAACGGTGCTCAGCGGCGGTACGCCGCCGGTCCCGGCCACTGCGGGGTTGATGCCGACTTTCGGATTGTAGACCGTACCGTTGGTCTTGACCTGGAGCGTGGTGGGACCACCGCTCGGCGAGAGATCCGTGTTCCAGTTGCCGGCGAAGTTGCCACCGGCGTAGATGGCCGCGTTCTTGTCTGTGTCAGCCACCCACGACGTGCTATTGGGGTCCGGGTACTTGATGCCGAAGGCGTCGCCGCCGCCGCCCGTGAACGCGACGTTACCGTCGCTGTAGATAGCGGCGGCGGGCAGGCTCAGAGAGCCGGTCGAGTTCACCTGGCCGACCAGCGTCCTAATCCGCGCGGTCTTGCCGTTGTAGGTGGCCGCGGCCTCGACCCACAGCTTGCCGTCGGGCGTGCTGGGCGCGGTCGGTCCGCCCTTGTCCCAGGTGATCGCCTCGTTCACCGTCGCCTGGTTGTCGTACACCTTGACCGTGAGAGGCGGTCGACTGCCCGACGGGTACGTGGCGTCGTAGGCCGAATTCAGGGTGCTCTGGGCGAACGCGGCGTTGGCTGCCGGCCAGGTCGTGGTGCGCACGGCCATCACTGCGCTGTCAAGACCGGCCTCGGCGTAGTTGAAGGCTTCGTCATGATGCCGCTCGGCCGCCGTCGCCCCCTGCTGGTTGGCGAGCACGAACACTGCCGTGCCCGCGAGGATGGCAAGCGTGGCGGTGATGCCGAGCAGCAGGATCAGCGCCGCTCCCGACTCAGAGGTGTGTCTCGGCATGGTGCTCCTCCTCAATGCTGGGGGGCGTTGCGCGGCCGCACCGTAGTCTGGAGGCCCGCGTAGCTCGGCGTATGAGACAGGTTCGCGTCCACGATCAGGTGGATCTGGACGGAGATGATCTTGGAGAGCTCGGCGGTGGCCATGCTCGTGGCCGTCGTGAAGTTGCCCGAGCCGTCGCGGTAGCCGTAGGTGAACACGGGCGTCGGCGACTCCGTGCTTGGGACGCTGGTGTTCACCACGTTGCGGGCGAGGACCATCTTGCGGTCGGCGCTGTCGAAGCCTCCGCTCGCGTTGGTGTCGCGCTGCCAGTACAGCGTCTTCTGGACAGCGGCGCCGCTCGTGTCCAGGTAGATGCGCGTGAGACGGAGCGCGCCGGTCCCGCTCCCGTCCGACCGTTGGAGCGGGTCGTTGAATGCAGAGCGATAGTCAATCTCGGTGGACGTGGCCACCGTGAACGGCGAGCTCGCCGGAGTGGTGATCGCCGCAGGCTGGGCGTCGCGGATCTCGCGGGCGGCGCGGGAGATCGCGTCCCTCGCCTCGCCGTTCGCATTGTCGGTCCGCACGCCGTTGGCGTAGGACCGCTGGAGCGAAGTCCACCCCATGATCAGCATCGTGGTCACTACGCCCAGGATGATCATGGAGACGAGTAGTTCGATCAGGCTGATGCCGCGCTGACGACGGCGCGTGTCTGTGAGGCGGCGCATCACAGGGTGAACGTGTAGCTCTGGTTGCTGGTCGTGACGTACACGGTCTGCGTGAGCGTCTTCTGGTTCCCCGTGTTGCCGTTCTTGTAGTAGTTGCAGGTGACCAAATACGTGCCGGGGGCCAGACCGCTCCAGACAGAGGGCACAGACGTGGTCGGCACCAGCATCGACGGCGTCGCGGGCGCGTTCGGAGTGACGTCGATGCGCACCACGGTCACGCCCGACGACGAGTTCACGTAGTTGTTCGTAACCAGGATGGTGAGACTGTAGGTGGACGCCGACGTGGGACTCGGCGAAGGCGAGGGGCTGGCGCTCGGAGACGGTGACGGAGAGGCGGAGGAGCTCGCGCTCGTGCCTTGCGGGTTCATGACGATCGTCGTCAGGCTCACAGGCCGCACCGGCGACGGCGGAGCGGTCCACGACACCGTCACACTCACCCGCTTGTAGTTGACGGCTCCGGTGCTGGGCACGTTCTCGACCGAGTAGACGACCGAGTACGGCTTGGCCGAGCCCGCCGGCGTGAAGGTGCTGCCGAACTGCCCGCCGGCGAACGTGCCCGACTGCAGGTGCGACGCGTCGTTGACGATCTGGTCGAAGGCGAGCAGGCGGATCTTCTCGATGCGGTCCTGGGCGATGTTGTTCGCGACATTGCGCGCCCTGTCCCCCGAAGACGCCTTCTGGGCGCTTACGAACACCGGGACGAGCGCGGCGAAGACGATGCCGGCGAGGACGATGGTAACGAGGAGCTCCACGAGGCTGAAGCCCGCCGAAGATGAGCGAAGCGACTCGGAACGCAGGTGCGCCGGGTGCACCGCAAGAGCGCGCGGCGCGCGACGATGGGTGAATGTACCGGCGCGCTCTCCCGCGGGCGACGCGCCGCCTCTCTCTGCCAGGCTGTTCACATGGTCTCCCCAATTGCTTCAGGGGGAGCTCTGTGCGCGGGGTGCCAGCCCCGCACTGCTCCACATAGAATGCTATCGGCAAGGAGAGGCGCGTCCATGAGGCCTGTCGAACCTCAGACTCGCCACTGGTTCACACGAGCCGCGCCTGCCCCGCCGGGCTTTGCCCTCCCATCTTCTCCTTGGGGGTCGGCTCTCCTACCATCACCGGACTCAGGCGATTCGAAGCTGGAACATCCGTTTGGGCGCTCTGGGGGAGAAGTTCGGAAGAGCGCCGATCGGCGTGTTCGCGCGTCAGGGCAGCACGTGGACCAGGTGCCCCGCGACCACCAGGAGGACGAGGTTGAGTGCCAGCAGGGCGATGATAGCCACGACCAAGGCCCTTTTGACCCCCGCCCTGCGCTCAACATCCGGCGAGCCCGTCGCGCTGCTCGCCGCCCTCGAACCCACCCACGCACGCGTGCCCTCGTCCGCCCAGACGAGGTGGCCCTGCCGGTCGTACTCCATGACGTCCGCGGCGGTCACCGCCCCATGGCCTTCGAGAATGAACGCGCCGTCCGCCCAGGTGATCCGCGTTCCCTGCCAAGCCGTTGTGGGTCCGAATGTCGCTATCAGCATGGGTCGTGTCGGGTGGGATGTCGGGTGGGCGGCGAGAGAGTGGACGGGGCGCCGGGCGGCTCTGGCGACCGCCCCGGCGCCCCTGGATCCTCACAAGTTGCCTGTTCCGGAGGCAGAGAGAGGGATGTGAGGATCGTCTCCTGCGGACTCTACCCGCATCTTCTCAGTTCACCGGCAACTGTTGCCAGGAGCCGGGAAGTGTCTGGGTCACGGTCGTCTTGGTCTTGAGCGACGAGGTTGCGATGTTGCCGACCACCGTCATGTTGTAGGCGATGGAGTCGGAGTTGCTCAGGACGATGTCGCTCATCGACATGCCGCTGGTGTGACTCGGGTCGTAGGGGCAGCCTGCGAACACGGCGCCCTCCACCGTCGGCGTCGAAGCGTCGGTGTCGCCGGAGAAGTCGATGGTGGATTCGTTGATGACCATGAGGCCGAAGTACGTACCGATGTTGGTCCAGTCGACCACCTGCGGGTAGATGCCATTGTTGTCGCACACGAAGAAGTACACCATCGGAACGAGCCGCGAGCCGAACCTGATGTTCCCGCCGACCTGAGTCTTCTCCGTGGTCGCTAACAGCGGACACATGACGGTCGAGGCCGCGTCGCTGTCGAACACCACACTGGTGCTGGAGTTGCCCGGCACCCAGATGTTGCCGTACTTGTCGCTGAACGTGCCGTCCCGTTTGAAGTAACGGCCGAGCCACATCGGCTTCGGCTGGGCCTCGTCTGAGGCAGGATTCGCGTTGTAGGCCACGGGATCGATCGACCACACGGAGGCCTTGCCGCCCCAGTTGACGTCCCCGTGGTTCGCGGAGGGGTTGGAGCTGCTGCTGTACGCCGCCACGTACACGGCGCCGAGCATGTCCGTGACCGCTGTCGAGGAGCCACTGATGGTGAAGTCGCCGTTGGCCGTCACGCCCGTCGCCTTCACGACGACGTTGCCGCTGAACGTCAGCGTCTTGGTGGTGCCGCTGGTGTAAATCAGCCCGAAGGTGTCGGTGTAGGTGGTGCTCCCTGATGTGGGTCCGTTCAGCCTGACGTTGCCGGCGCCGCAGAGAGAGGTCGCGGCGTTCAGCGCCACGGGCCCCGACACGCTGAAGTCGCTCAGGCAGTAGATCTGGCTGATGGCGTCGGCGACGCTCGTGGTCTGCGTGTTGTTGATGGTGAGCGCCCCGGCGCAGTACAGGGCGGCGGCACTCAGTTCGACCCGGTCCTTGACGGTGCTGGCCGACGAGCCGGCAACGTACAGCGTCCCGGAGAGGGTCTGCGATACCGTCGCGCTGGTGGGTCCGGTGATCGTCAGCTTGCCGCCCACGTGGATGGACCGGGCGTTCAGCGTGATGGGGCCGGTGATCGCCAGGTCGCCCGTCACGTACAGGTCGCGGAAGGTGAAGGAGCGGCCGGTGGTGCCGTTGCGCTGGAGCGTCAGGCTGCCGTTCACCTTGTAGTCGGTGCCTGACACGTTCACCGCCGTGGTCGAAGAAGTGCTCGTCCAGCTCGAGAGGGTGGTCGCGTCGGGCGTCGACGTGGGGACCGGCGTCATGTCCGCAGGCGCCGTCGGCGCCGTGGCGGGCGTGCCGCCCTCCTGCGCTTCGTTGACGAGGCTCGCCTGGGCGGCCTGGTCGAAGTAGTCGCTCAGGAACCCGACCGTGCCGGCCCCGATGAAGACGTTGGTGAACTTGGGGCTGGCGGTGTCGGGGACCTTGTGGTTGGGTGCGCTGGTGTAGAGCGTGCCCGTGGTGCCGAGCCTGACGGAGCCGTTCACCTTGATGCCCAGGGTTTGCTTGGTGGCGCCGGGCCCGGCCATGTTGGCGGTGGTGTTGACAGTGAGCCGGCCGACCTCACCCCAACTGCTGGACATCGACGGCGTCCACGTGCCGCCGGCGGACATGTAGGTGGGCATCGACCCATCCGTGATGGGGCTGCCGTCGGCGTTGACCGCGTAGATGTCGCTGCTGCCGCCCATGTAGATGCCGGTGTCGCTGTAGGTGACGGCCTTGGGCAGCGCCGCGGCGAACGGCAGGGTGACCTGCTGGATGAGCACTCGCTCGCGCGTCTTGGTCGCCCTGCTGTCCGGCGCGGTGGCGGTGGCGTCGACCCACATGCGGTGATCGCCGTTGGAGTCGTAGCCGATCAGGTTGGCCCCGTCGCTGCTGAAGTCGATGGTCGCCACGTTGTCGTAGATCTTGTACGCGACCGTCGAGCCGGGCGGGAACTGGTTGTTGAACGCCGCCGCGAGGTCGGCCTGGGTGAGCCAGGTCTGGCCTGAGGCGGTCGGCATGGGGCGGGCGATCTTGAGCCTCTGGACGGCCGAGTCGAGGGCCGCCTCGCCGCCGTAGAAGGACTGCGTGCGGGCGCGCGTGATCGCAGTGGCCTTGCTCTGGTTGGCGATGACGAAGACGAGGGTGGCCGCCAGAATGGCGAGCGCCGCCGTCATGCCGATGAGCATGATCAGCGCGGCGCCTCTCTCGTTGGAGTACCTGCGCATGACCTTCCTCCTAGCTGCCACTCGCGTTGCGAAGGAGCACGGTGGTCGTCGTGTCGATGTACTTGGGTGCGTGGTAGATGTTGGCGTCGATGATGACCCGTGCACGGACACCTACGATGGTGCTCAGCGTGATCGCGCCCTCTGTGTCATTGTCGCCCCACTGAAGTGGGCTGGTCGCGGCGGTGCGCCAGGCGTACCGGAACAACTGGTACGCGAGTTTCTCAGGGCCACTGGGAGTGTCGTCGTAGTAGGACCTGCTGACGACGTTGCGCGCCAGGACGACCTGCTTGTCGCCGCTGTCGGTGAACCCCGCCGGACCGGCTGCTGAGCTGGACGCGTTGCCGTTCATGTCGCGCTGCAGGTAGAGCGTCTTCTGCGGCGAGGTCCCCGTCGTGTAGTCGAGGTAGATGCGCGTGAGGTGCACCGCGCCGATGCCGGTGCCGTCGGTCGTGATGTTGGTCGAGCCCAAAGACGAGTAGAACTTGATCTCCCACGGGCCGGCGAAGGTGATCGGCGGCTGCCCCACGGGCATCGCGGTCGTCGTGGCGGTCGGTGTGGGCGTGGGCGGCAGGACGTTGGGCTGGGCGGCACGCAACTCGGTACCGATGCGCGCCGACGCGTCGCGTGCCACGGAGGTGGCTCTGTCCGCCTGCATGGCGAACACCGCGCTGCGCTGCAGGTTGACCCACACCATGACCAGCATGGTGGTGATGATGCCGAGGATGATCATCGAGATGAGCACCTCGATGAGCGTCAGGCCGGCCTCGCGGCCTCCACGGGAGTGAGGTGGGATCCGCATCGCCGAGGTCTCAGTCGCCGCCGGGGTACGTGTCGAACTTGATCTTGCCGCTGCTCCACAGGCGGAACGGTGGCGCGGCCATGACGTAGGTAGCCTTGCTGCTCTTGCAGAACACCGAGTACGTGTAGTTGGGGCCGCCGACCAGGTTGGAGAACTTGACAGTCGGATACGTGGCGTTGGGGATCGCCCCCGGCGGTGAGTCGGGCAGCGGCGACGTGGTGGCGTTGGGGGTCACGTTGGTCTGCACGCGCCGGAGCGTGACCCCGGGCGACACCACGTACGAGTGGGTGTCGAAGTAGACGGTGAGCGTCAGGTTGGTCGGCTCCCCATCGGTGACCGAGTTGGTCGTGGCCGACGGATCGCGGACGATTGGTGTGGGCGGACATGATGAACGCCGTGTCCGCCCTGCCGACCGTCACCTTGACGTACTTCTGCAGCGAAGTGGGCTCGGGCGTCGGGGTGACGTAGTAGTGCACGTTGTACGCCCCCGACTCACCGACCAAAGTGTAAGTGGGGCCGAACCGCCCGTCCCCGAACGGGTTGGCCGTCGGGCTTGGCGAGTAGTTGAGATTCTCCTCCGTGATGTCCGTGTAAGGGAGCAGACGGATCTGCTCGATGCGGTCCTGGGCGATGGTGTTGGAGTCCACACGTACCTCGTCCTCTGAGGTGCGGGAGAGCGCGTTCGCGAAGAACGGGACCATCGCGGTGAATACCACACCGGCGATGATGACCGTGACCAGAAGCTCGATGAGGCTGAAGCCGCGCGTCGACCCGGTGAGGGATGCCAAACGTTTTGCCGTCAGGAGACGGCTGTGTGGGGAGCGCATGCGCTCACCTCCGCTGCCAGGCTATGGAGGCCCCCCTGAACACGTCCCCGTACCGGTGAAACGCGGCTCCACCCGCTGCCGGCGAGCCCGAGGCGTCAGGACCATTGTAAAGATGAGTATACCGCCCTATTCGGACGGGGCATGGTTCTTCATGAGCAACAGGTATTGCCTCGTCCGACAACGATACGTACTACATTAGACGGACGTTCCTTTCAGAACGCCCGGCCTGAGGCTGGGAACAGCAAATCGATAAGAAGCAACGCCCGGCGACAGCCACTCGAGCTTCGTCCCGGAACATCCGTCTAGAAGGGGTTGACGGCTATTTCTCCTGGAGGCGCTGCAGGTCCGTGAGGGCCCGCTGCAGCGCCTTGATGTGGTCGCCGTAGCCGGCGAAGTCGCCCGCCTTCAGGGCGGCCTGAGCCGCGTTGAACTCGGTGTTGGCGCGCGCGATGAGCGCGGCCGCCTGGGCGCTGACCGTGCCCGTGGCTCCGCCGGTCGTCCCGCCCGTGCCGGTGCCCCCGCCGCTCGTGCCGGTCCCGCCGCCGACGCCGGCCTGGCCCGGAAGGACCGCCTGACCGAACGCGGCCGTGAGCGCCTGCGCGAGCGTCGGCTCCATGGCCACGTACTGGTTGGCGTTGTTGCCGCTCTCGGCGGTGGCCGGCGCGCGGTAGAAGACGATCACGCGCTGGAGCTGCGGGATCTGGGTCTGGGTGGACTGCAGGTACAGGGGCTGCACGTACAGCAGTGAGTCTTCGATGGGGACCACGAGCAGGTTGCCCATGATCACCTGCGACCCCTGCTGGCCCCACAGCGTCCGCTGGGCACTGATGTCCGGGTTCTGGTTGATGGCGGCTTCGACCTGGCTCGGCCCGTACACCAGCGAGCTCTTGGAGAAGAGATAGTTGAGCGACTTGCCGTACTGGGGTTCGTCGGAGCGAGCGCCCAACCAGCTGATCATGTTCTGTCGCGTGTTCGGTACGAACGGGAGGATCAGGACGAACTCCTCCTTGGGCGAGCCGGGCAGCTTCATCATCACGTAGTAGGGCGCCATGGGCCCGGAACCCGAGAGCGAGACGTTGGTCGGGATCGACCACTGGTCACCCTTGTTGTAGAGCACGTCCGGGTTGTCGACGTGGTACGTCGCGAAGACCTGGGTCTGGATGGTGAAGAGGTCCTCGGGGTAGCGCACGTGCGCGAGCAGCGCCTGCGGGACCTGGCTCTTGGGAGTGAACAGCGACGGGTAGGCGGCCTCGTAGGTCTTGAGGATGGGGTCGGTGGGGTCGAAAACGTAGAACTTCATCGTGCCGTTGTAGGCGTCGACGACGACCTTGACCGAGTTGCGGATGTAGTTCACGCCGTCCTGCGGCGTCGAGTACGGGTAGCGGTCCGTGGTGGTGTAGGCGTCCTGCACCCACCACAGGCGACCGTCGGCGACGACCATGTAGGGATCCTGATCGAGCTGGAGGAACGGCGCCGCGGCGTGGATCCTCGTCGAGATGTCGTTGCGGATGATGATCCGGCTCTGGCTCTCGATCGCCGAGGTGAAGAAGAACTTGAGCGTGCCGTACTTCGCGGAAAATGCCAGGCGGTTGAGCAGCGGCGAGATGGGGATGCCGCCGCTGCCGGTGTACGTCGTGTACACGTCCGTGTTGTTGGCGCCCGGGTAGTCGAACTCCTTGTTGTTCGTCTTGACGAGGCTGTAGCCGGTGCCGCGCTCGCCGTAGTAGATGCGCGGCTGCTTGATCTCCAGGCCCGGCGCGGTCACCGGCGGGATGTCCTGGATGAGGAAGTCCGGGGAGCCGTCCTTGGTCACCTGGTTCACGGCCGACATCGCCACGCCGAAGCCGTGGGTGTAGGTGATGTGCTGGTTGACCCAGCTCTGGGACGACGTCGGGAGCCCCGCGATGTTGAGCTCGCGAGCCGAGAGCATCGTCTGCGTATACACGCCGTTGACCGTGTAGCGGTCCACGTCGGCGTCCAGGAACGCATAGTACGGCTGGAGCTCCTGTTGCTGCTTGTAGTTGGCGACCAGCGTCTGGGGGTCCCACAGGCGGATGTTGTTCAGCGTCGCCTGGTTCGCGAGGAGCTTCTGCGGGGTGAGCGGCGTTTTGGGGTTCAGCGGGGTCTGGGTGATCTGGTCCAGGTTGTAGGCCAGTCTCGTCGCCGCGAGGTTGTTGGTGATGTAGGTGCGTTCCTTGGTGAGCTGGTTCGGGTTGACGATGATCGACTGGTAGATCGCCGGCACGATGCCGCGCAGCAGGATGAGCGCGACGATCCAGACGGCGATGGTGACGGGCCACCACTGGTGTCGCCGCCAGATGTTCCAGACCAGCACCGCGGCAAGCAGGAAGGCGATCGCCATGGTGACGTACATGAGCGGCAGCCGGATGTGCACGTCGGTGTAGCCGGCGCCGAAGACCGCGCCGGCGGTGGAATAGAGCAGCCTCCAGCCGCGGAAAAGCTGCCCGATGCCCACGACGAGGAAGATCGCCGCAAGGATGGCCGAGAGGTGAGCGACTGCGCGGCCGCCGAGTTTGATGTCGAACTGCGGCAACTGCGGCGCGGCGGCTTGCTGGGCGCGGGCGAAGGGCGAGGCCGGCCCGGCCTCGTCGTCTCCTGCGCCGCCGGCGCCCGCCGGCTTGCGTGCGTTCTGGGTGAGCTCGATGCCGCCCATCACCACGTGCATGATCGCGGCCAGCACGAGCGAGGCGATGAGGGCGGCGAGAACGAAGCTCTGCAGTGACTGCCACATGGGCAGCGAGAACACGTAGAAGCCGACGTCGTGACCGAAGACCGCATCCTTCTCTCCGAACGGGGACTGCTTGAGGTAGAGCAGGAAGGTCTGCCACTGCGCGGAGCCCGAGACCCCGGCGAAGAAGGCGACCACGAGGCTCACGCCCAGGGCGCCCCAGCCCACCCAGCGGCGAACGAGGTCGCTGCGCGGCTCGAGCAGGTCGCCGGTGGCGGTCACGCGGTAGCTCGGCGCGAGCCGGCGCGCGAGTTCCAAGTTGAACTCGACGATGACGAAGAAGAGCGCAAAGGCGACCACGCCCACCAGCACCTGCCACCAGAGGCGCGTCCAGAAGACGCCGCGGAAGCCGACCTCGCCGAACCACAGCCAGTCGACGTAGAAGCCGAGGATGCGGCTGCCGAAGGCGAGCACGACGACCACTATCGCGATAATGATCGCGGTGATGATGCGGCGCCGCGACCGGCGGTCTCGCCGCGGCTTGGGTGGCTGCTTCTTAGGGCGGATCGGGCGCACGTTGTCCATACGCAGAGTATGGCAGATTTGCGCGCTCTCGCGGGCGATGACCGCAACGCCGGCGCAGAAGCTAGTTGTGGACCGCCTTGTCCGCGCGCAGCATCGCCGTGAAGCGCTGGACCATGCGCGGATCCAGCTCGTGCGAGGCGCGCCCGCGGAGATCGGCGACGCTGTCGCCGTTGCGCGCGCCGGGGTCCCAGGCACGGCACACGGCGAAGGCGCGGGCCACGCGAGGTATGTCCGCCCCGCGCCGGCCCTCCGGGTAGCCTCCGCCGTCCCAGCGCTCGTTGCCGTACACGAGCGCCGCCACGGCGTTCTGGCGCACCTCGTTCGCAGCCGCGGCGGCGCTGCCGCCGCTGCCGAGGACCGCCTGGATACCGTCCTGGACCGCCGCGCCGGTCTCGTGCACGGCGAGGGCGGTGACGAGGCCGGCCGTCTCCGGCTCGCTCAACCCGATGAAGGCTGCGAACCGGCGGCCGGCGGCCGCCAGCTCACCCTCGAAGGAGGCCGTCGCGGTCGCGATGACGTCGCTGTAGAGACACACACGGTTGCGGCCGCCGGTCTTGGCGCGCAGCAGCGCGGCGTCGGCGGCCCCCAGCACCCCGTCCGCATCCTTCGCCGACTGGGGGTAGGCGGAGACGCCGATCGACATGGTCACGTGCAGGTCCGGGTGGCCCGGGTCCAGCCGCGCCACGGAGGCGCGGATGCGCTCGGCCAGCGTGGTGGCCTCCTCGAGCGTCGTCCGCGGCAGGATCATCGCGAACTCCTCGCCGCCGTAGCGAGCGAGGTAGTCGGACTCGCGTGAGCAGCTGCGCAGCACGCCGGAGACCGCGCGCAGAACGTCGTCGCCCTTCTGGTGGCCGATGGTGTCGTTGACCGCCTTGAAGTGGTCGAGGTCCATCATCAACAGGCAGAAGTGCTCGCCGTACCGCCCGGCACGGCTGACCTCGGACTTGAGCGACTCGTGGAAGTGCTTGTAGTTGTGGATGCCGGTGAGGCCGTCGCTGATGGCCTGCCGCTCCATCTCCTCGTACGTGCGCGCGTTCTGGATGGCGATGGCGGCCAGATTGGCGAACAGTGCGACCGGCTCGAGGTCTTCGGCGGAGAAGGTGCGACCACCAAGGCGGTCGAGGCACAGCACGCCGGTCACCTTGCCGAGGACGCGCAGGGGCACGACGATACTGGCCTGCGGCACGTCCTCACTGGTGCCCGGGATGTGCACACCTCGAGGGTCGCGCGCCATGTCGTTGACCAGTTGCGCCTCGTCGTGGCGGACGACCCAGCCGGCGAGGCCCTCGTCTATGGAGATGCGGAACAGCTCGTTGAGCTCCGCGTTCTGGTCGCGCGAGTAGATGCACACCAGCTCGCGCGTCCCCTCGTCCAGTAGACGGATGTCCATGGCGTCGTAGTCGACGATCACCTTGAGCATCTCGGTGATCCGCACGAACACCTCGCGCTGGTCGAGCGTGCTGAGCAGCAGCGTGCTGACGGTCATGAGCTCGTGCTGGATGCCCAGCTGGCTCTCGAGCCTCGCCGATGTGGTCTCGAGCGCGTCGTACTGGCGTGCGTTGCGGATGGCCAGCGCCGCCAGGTTCGCGAACAGGCGCGCGGGCTCCAGCTCGCGCGCCTCGAACGTGCGGCCGCCCAGCCGGTCCATGGTCATGATGCCGATGACCTCGTCCCCCACCGAGAGCGGCACCAGGATGCAGGCCTGCACCTCGTCCTGCTCCGTGCCGGGGATGTGGACCGCCCGCGGATCCGCAGCCATGTCGTTGATGAGCTGCGCCTCGTTGTGGCGCACCACCCAGCCGCTGATGCCGACGTCCATGGGGATGGCGAAGTCGATGATCTCCTGACCGTCGTTCTCGTCGCGAGCGTAGAGAGCGACGAGCTGCTCGTGCGCCTCGTCCACGAGGCGCACGTCCATGGCGTCGTAGTCGACGATCTGCTTGAGCGTGTCGGCGATGTGCTCCAGCACCTCCGTCTGCTCGAGCGAGGAGAGCACGGCCCCGCTGGCGCTCAGCAGCTCATGGCTCAGCGCGAGCTGCTCCGCCAGCTGACGGGATGCCTTGTCGGCATCCTCGTACTGGCGGGCGTTGTGGATCGCGATCGCCGCCAGGTTGGCGAACAGCGTGACCGGCTCCAGCTCGTGCTCGGCGAAGGTGCGCTCGCCCAGCCGGGCGAGCGCGAGCACCCCGAGCACCGTGTCGCCGAGGGCCAGCGGCGCGACGATGCTGGCCTGGGACTCCCACTCCGTGCCGGGCACCAGCGCCCCGCGCTCGTCGCGGAGCATGTCGTTGACCAGCTGTGCCTCGTTGTGCTGGACGACCCAGCCGCTGACCCCGACGTCCAGCGGGCTGCGCCAGGACCGCATCTGCTCGGCATCCTCATCCGCGGCGAAGCCGCAGTAGAGCTCCTGGGCCTCCTCGTCGACGAGCCTGACCTCCAACGCGTCGTAGTCGACGATCTCCTTGAGCAGCGTCGCGATGCGGGCGAAGACCTCGCGCGGCTCGAGGGTCGCGAGGAGCGCGCCGCTGACATCGAGGATCGCGTGCTGTAGGGCCAGCTGGGCCTCGAGCGCCGCGGTGGCCTCCTCCAGCGCCTCGTACTGGCGCGCGTTCTCGATGGCGACGGCCGCATGCGTGGCGAAGACCTCGAGTGACTTGACCAGCTCGAGCGTAGGCAATTGCCTGTCCGCGGGATCGAAGAGGTCCAGCACGCCCATGAGCTGGCGGTCCTTGTCGTAGAGCGGCACGAACAGGTCGTCGTTGCTGCTCCACTCGTCGGGCCCGCGCGGGCCGAGGTCCAGCTCCGGCAGGTAGTGGAGCTCCTCGTCCGTCCAGTCGTGGCGGCGATGGTCAACGAAGAACGACGAACCAATCTGATGCTTCTCGAGGAAGAGCTGGTCCCAGATGCGCTTCGGCACCGGCCGCTCGAAGAGGAGGCTGTCGTACTCCGGGAACTCACCGACGGTGGCATGGACGGCAAACAAGCCTGAGGGCTCGCGCAGGTACACGCTCGCCTCGCGGAACCCGAACGTCTCGCTCAGCGCCGTGGCGATGACGTGGACGATGGCGTCGAGCGTGAGGCTCGACTGCAGCTGATTGGCCAGCCTGATGAGGCCACGCAGAAGCTCCACCTCACCGTGCTCGGCCTTGCGATTCCTGGTGCGAAACGCCATCGTTCCCCCGCTGGCTTTCGGCCGGATCGAAGGGCGCCCACTAGTGTACGCCCCGTAACATGCCCGCGACACGGCCGACGCTCGCCTTGCCTACGTCACCCGTTTCGGCAGTCCCGGCGGATTGCTTGAGGGGAACAAGCGCCTATGTCAGCCCTCAGCGGACTCCCCGAGCTTGAGGATCTGCCGCGCCTCGTCCGGCGTCGCGCAGGGACGGTCCCACTCCTGCGCCACGCGCGCGACACGGCCGACGAGCTCCGCGTTCTCCTTCGCGAGCACGCCCTTGTGCAGGAAGATGTTGTCCTCGAAGCCGAGGCGGACGTTCCCGCCCAACGCGAGGGCCGTCATCGTCACCGGCATGTGCCAGCGGCCGATGCCGGTGCAGGTCCAAGTGGACCCCTCGGGGATGCGGTCCACCAGGAACATCAGGTTGCGCGGCTCGCCGCTCATGCTGCCCGGCACGCCCAGCACGAAGTCCCAGTGCAGCAGCGGGCCGGCCGGGCCGTACTTCTTGACCAGCTTGAGCGCGTTGTCGATCTGGCCAGCCTCGAAGATCTCGAACTCAGGCCGGACGCCCTTCTTCTGCATGCGCTGGTAGAACTCGCTCATCAGCGCCGAGTCGTTGAAGAAGACATCGTCGCCGAAGTTGGCCGTGCCCGTCGTGAGCGACGCCATCTCCGGGCCGAGCTCGAGCGGCTGCAGCCGCTCGTCGGCGGTCATGCCCATGGCGCCGCCGGTGCTCGTCTGGACGATGATGTCCGTGCGCTCGCGGATCGCCTCGATGGCCGCCGTGAAGACCTCGCGAGCCTGCGTCGGGTTCGCCTCGGCGTCGCGCACGTGCAGGTGGTACATCGCGGCGCCGGCCTCGCGGCAGCGCGCCGCGTCGGCGCCGATCTCGGCGGCCGTCACCGGCAGGCCGGGCTGCGCGTCCTTGGTGGTCTCGGCGCCGACGCCGGCCACCGTGATGATGAGCTTGTCCATCGTCTACCCCTCGTACGGGAACTGCTGGTGCACGAACGCCAGGCTCTCCTCCACGACCTCGAGCGCCCGGTCCAGATCGGCCTCGGTGTGGCGGTAGCAGATGTACCAGTGGTGGTACGGCTGCACGAAGAGCCCGCGGCGGATGCACTGCGTGTAGAACTCCGTCCGCCGCTCCTTGTACTTGTCGTCGGCGTGGTCGAAGGTCAGGAAGGGCATCGGCGGGATGCCGCTCTTCGTCACCGGCACGCCGGAGGCGTCGACGATCGCGCCGAGCTTGTCCAGGAACCGCGTGCCGCGCTCCCAGATCGTGTCCTGCACCTTCTCGCGCTCGAGGATCTCGAGGCACTTCATGCTGGCCGCCATCTCAAGGCTGTTGGGGAAGTAGGTGGAGCTGAGGAAGGCGTCCTTGACGTAGACGCTGAGGATCTCGCGCCTGCCCACCAGCGCGGCGATCGAGTAGCCGTTGGCCATCGCCTTGCCGACCGTGGTGATGTCGGGGGTGACGCCGTAGCGCTCACTGGCGCCGCCCATGGCAACGCGGAAGCCGGTGCGGATCTCGTCGAAGCACACCGGCGTGTCGTTCTTGTGACAGAGGTCGACTACCGCCTGCAGATAGCCGTCCGGCGGCGCGATGATGGGCAGGGCCATCGGGTGGCCGACCGGCGTGATGACGACGCCGCCGATCTCGCCCGGGTTCTCGGCGAACACGCGCTCGAGATGAGCGATGTCGCCGTACTCAAACTCCTTGGTCAGCTCGTACACGGCCTGCGGCACGCCGCCGTGGTGCTCCACGCACCAGTCGCCCCAGCCGTGGTAGCCGCAGCGGGCGATCTTGTCGCGACCGGTGTAGGCGCGCATGGCGCGGACGGCCGCGTTGGTCGCGTCCGAGCCGGTCTTGACCAGGATGGTCTGCTCGCCGCACGGCATGATGTCGGCAAGCCGCTCCTCGAGCTCGTTCTGGAGCGGCTGCACGAGGCTGAAACAGAAGCCCTTGTCCATCTGCGCCTTGGCGGCGTCGTTGATCTCGTCCTCGACGTAGCCGAGGATGATCGGCCCGTAGGCGCAGAGCATGTCGATGTACTCGTTGCCGTCCACGTCGACGATGTGGCCGCCGTGGCCGTGGTCGATGAAGACGGGGTACTCGCCGACGACGAAGTTGTAGGGCCGGCGGATGCCGCCGACGCCGCCGGGTGTGAGCCGCTGGGCGTCCTCGAGCATGGCCATGGACTGGGTCAGGTTCAGCTTGGGGGCGCTATCGAGAGGCTTCGTCATGTGGGCTCCTTTCGGACCGAGAGGCGAGGTGGGCGGCGGCATGATTGGTGTGCGGTCCGCCCTCCTTGAAGTTCTGGCTGAGCGGTGACCGGCTCAGGGACAGGCAGTGACGGCCGGGCCTCACCCGGGGTCTGGCCAGAGGCGACTGTACATGAGAAGGATGGTCACGCGGAGGCTCCCTCCCGAGACTGCGGCCGGCGGCGAGGACCGCCTCCGGCCGATCCTGCGAGCGTATCGGATTCGCCGTGTCTTGGCATCCCACGCGCGTGCACGCGAGGGAGAGCGGCGCGGCCGTCGTCCGCCGGGATGTCCAGCAACGCGAGTCGTGACGGCGCCGTCAGGGCGCCGGCTCCAATGACTCGGCGCCCTCCTCCTCGTGCTCGCCGAGCAGCACCACGAGCAGGCCGGCGACCACGATGAGCGCGCCGCCGATGACGGTCCACAGGGAGATGGCCTGGCCCAGCAACAGCAACGCGTAGACCGGCGCCGACACCGGCTCCAGGTACCCGAGAATGGCGCTGTGCTGCACCTTTATCATGCCCATCCCGTACGTCCACATCAGGTACGCGAGGGCGGTGCAGACCACGCCGAGGATCAGGCCGGCCACCAGGTCGCGCGTCGTCAGCCGGTAGCCGGCCCCCACCGTCTGCCAGAGCGCGAGCGGCAGCAGGATGAGCGCGTCGAGCCAGGCCTCGGTGAAGACGATGGTGACGGCCGAGATGCGCTTGGTCAGGTCCTTGACCAGGAGCTGGAAGGCGGCGTAGCCCACACCGGCGAGCAGACCCGCCGTCACGCCCCACGGCGAGAGCTCTATGCCCTCGCCGAGCAGTGACGGCGCGAGGATGACCGCGAGGCCGGCGAGCGCGATCGCCAGTGCGGGGTAGACGATGCCCTCGGTCCGGGCGCGGAACACCCGCGGCGCGATGAGCGCCACCCACACCGGAGCCAGGAACTGCAGGAACATGCCAATGGCGACACTCGTGCCGCGGATGGCGACGAAGAAGAGCAGCAGGGTGAATGCGTCGATCACGGCCATGAGCAGCAGGCGCGGCCAGACGGTGCGGGCGGCCGCGCCGGCGAGCGGGCGGCGGCGGGCGAACACGATGCCGAGCGCGATGCCCGCCGTGGCGAAGCGGAGCACCAGCAGGGCGCTCTCGGGGGCGGTCGCCCATTCCACGAGGGCGCCGATCACCCCCATGATGAGGAACGAGCCGGCGACCAGCAGGTAGCCGCGCGCCGCCCGGCTCACAGCGGCTCCGGCTCCGTCAGCGCGGCGGCGGACTCCTCGCCCTCGCCGCGCCCGAAGACCACGATCAGCAGCCCGGACGCCAGGATCATCGCCCCCCCGACGACCGTCCAGAGCGTCAGCGGCTGGCCCACCAGGAAGACGGCGTACAACGGGCCGGCCACCGGCTCGATGTAGCCGAGGACCGTCACGTGCTCCACGCGCACGCGCTTGGTCCCCATGATCCAGAGCGTGTAGGGGATGGCGGTGCAGAACACGCCCATGACCACCGCCGCGACCCATGCCTTGCCGTCCAGCTCGTAGCTCGTGCTGTGGAACTGCCAGAGCGCGAGAGGGAGGACAAAAACGGCGTCGAGCGTCGCCTCGGCCATGGAGATGGTCGAAGAGTTGACGATCTTGGTCAGGCCCTTGACCGAGACGGTGTACGTCGCGTAGCCGAACCCGGTGAACAGCGCCGCCAGCATGCCGAGCATGGAGATCTTGACGCCCTCCCCGAGGAGGTCGGGAACCAGGATGACCGCGAGGCCGGCCAGAGCGAGGCCGAGGGCCGGCCACACCACCGGCTCGCGCGGCGACTTGAAGAGGCGCGGCGCGGCCAGGGCCACCCACACCGGCATGAGGAACAGCATGAACATGGCGATGGCGACACTGGTGGTGCGCACCGCGTAGAAGAAGAGCAGCAGCGTGAGAGACGACATCGCCGCCATGAGGAGGAGCCGCCAGGCGGCGCCCGGGCGGCGCCAGTCGGCGAGCATCGGGCGCCGCAGGAACACGGCGCCGAGCGCCAGCGCGGCGAAGGCCATCCGCAACGAGAGGATGATCGCCTCGGGCGCGTCGGCCCAGGCGACCAGCGGGGCGCTGCCGGCCATGCCGAGGTACGAAAGGATGACGATGAAGTAGCCGAACGGGTCGCGGCGGCGCGGCGAGGTCACAGCGGCTCCATCTCCTCTTCCGCCCTGCCGAACACGACCACCAGGATGCCGGCGAGAAGGACGAGGGCTCCGCCAGCGGCGGTCGCCAGCGTTATCCCCTCACCGAGGAACACCCAGGCGACTATCGGAGCGACGACGGGGGTGAGAAAGCCGAGGATCGCGCTGTGCTGCACCCGGATCCGGCCCACGCCCTCCACCCACAGGGTGTACGCGACAGCCGTGCACACAAGGCCGAGGATGGCGGCCGCGACCAGGTCGTGCGCCGTGACCGACAGTCCGGATGCCGCGACCTGCCAGAGCGCCAGCGGGAGGATCACGATGGCGTCCATGGTGACCTCGACGGTGACGATTGTCGTGCTCTCCAGCTTCTCGTCCGTCAGGGTCTTGACCAACAGCTGGAAGAACGCGTAGAGCCACCCGCTGACCAGTCCCACAGCCATGCCGACGACTGAGAGCGTGGCGCCTGAGCCCAGCAGTGACGGCAGGATGATGACGGCGAGGCCGCCGACCGCGACCCCGAGCGACAGATAGACGAGCTTCTCGGTGCGCGAACCGAGGAAGCGCGGCGCGAGCACCGCAACCCACACCGGCTGCATGAAGAGCAGGAAGGTCGCGACGGCGACCCCGGTCAGCCGGACGGCGAAGAAGTAGGCCAGCAAGGAGCCGCCGTCCAAGGGGCCGATCAGCAGGAGCTTGAACCAGAGGCCGCGGCGCAGGAAGACGGCGAACGGCCGGCGGCGCCAGAACACGATGACGAGGGCGGCGGCGGCGAAGGACATGCGCAGGACGACCAGGACGCTGGACGGCGCGTCCGCCCAGCTCACCAGCGCGCCGCTGAAGCCCACGAGGATGAAGCAGGCCGCGACCAGGCCGTAGCCGGTCAGGTCGCGCCCTGATGCTGCTGTTCTCAACTCACTCCCCCGACCGGACTATCCCAGCGGCTCCAACTCCGGCTCCCCCCGAGCGTACAGCACCATGAGGATGCCGGCAGCCACGATCAGCGCCCCGCCGGCGACCGTCCAGCCGCTTGGCACTTGGCCGAGGAAGAGGAGAGCGTAGAACGGGGCGCTCACCGGCTCGACGTAGGCGATGATGCTGGCGTGCTGCACGCGGATGTAGCGCAGACCGTCCATGAAGAGGCTGAAGCTGAAGGCGGTGGTGACGAGCCCGAGCAGCGCCGCCATCAGGAGGTCGACGCCCGTAGAGCTGTAGTGCGCGGCGCCCACCGCCAGCAGACCCGGGACGAGCATCACCGCGGCGGTGAAGGCGCTCTGCGCGAACACCACCGGCGTGCTGCGCACGTGCAGGCCGCGCAGGCTCTTGGCGAACAGCAGGTACACGGCGTACATCACGCCTGCGGCCAAACCGCAGAGCAGCCCAGGGGCGGACAGCTTGACGCCCTCGAGCACCAGGCCCGGCACCAGGATCAGCGCCATGCCGGCCAGTCCCACCGCGAGGGCCACGTACACCACCGGCTCCGTCTTCTCCTTGAGGACGCGCGGCGCGACAAACGCGAGGTACACCGGCGCGAGGTAGCTGAGGAAGATGGCGACCGCGACCCCGGTGTAGCGGATGGCGAGGAAGTACAGGATCAGGTTGAGCGACAGCGCGATGCTGATGCCGACGATGCGCAGCGGAGCGCCGGGGGTGCGGAGGTCGCGCCAGCTGCCGGTGGCCGCGACGACGAGGCCGAGCGCGGCCGCCGCGAACGCCATGCGCAGGCACAGAAGCATGGTCGCCGGCATGTCCGCGTAGGTGACCATGACGCCGATGGCGCCGTTGGCCAGGCTGGCAAGGCCGACCTCGAAGTAGCCGCGCAGCCGCTCCGGTGACTGCCCGCCCGCCGTCCGAGGCTCCGCGGCGGCGCTCACGTGAGCGGCTCCAGCAGCGACTCCGACTCGCCCCTGGCGAACACGATGACGAGGATGCCGGCGTGCTCCACGCGAACGTAGCGCAGGCCGTCGGTGAGGAGGCTGAAGCAGAGCGCCGTGTACACGAGGCCGCTGATGATGACGATCCAGACGTCAGGCCAGGTGAGCAAGTACCCGCTGGCGACCGTCTGCCAGACGGCCAGCGGGGGAACAGGATGACGGACCCTGCGCAGTAGAGAAGCGCGAAGGTGGAGCCACGCACGCCGGCATCGCTCATGCTGCCGACGAGCATGATCGCCGTGGCGAACATGAGGCCGGCCAGCAGGCCGAAGACGGCGCCGGGGACGGGGACGGGGACGGCGCCGCGTGCGCAGCGCCCACGGCGCCAGCACCGCGACCCACACCGGCGCCATGTACTCGAGCGACACGCCGACGGTGACGTTCGAGGTCCGGATGGAGGCGAAGTAGAAGATCATCTCCAGTGCGACGACGAACCCGAGCACGACCATGCGGCGGATGCGGCCCGACCGGCGGACCTCATCGACACCGCCGGTAAGGAAGAAGAGCGCCGCAAGCGCGATGCCGGCCAGCCCCATCCTCAAAACGAGGAACAGGCTGGCCGGCATGGTCGAGATCTGGGTGAGCGTCGCCGAGGTGCCGAGGATCAGCGACGACGCGCCGATCTCCGCGTACCCGCGGAGGCGGTGATCGGCTCCCGTGAGGGCCGCGTCCCCCGGCGCGGCTCTCGTTGACTCGCCGTCACCCGTCAATCGCTTGCGAAGCCCATCCGGCCCGAGAACACCTCGAGGAAGCGCTTGTCGGTGGCGAGGTCCAAGAACTCGATACGGTCCCGCACCTTGGCCATCCTGTCTCTGGCTTTCACGTCGATGAGCGCCATCTGCGCGCCCACGCCGGCGGCGTTGCCCACGAACGCGACGCGCTCGGTCTCTACGGGCGGGAACAGGCCGAGGTACTGCGCCGCGGCCAGGTCGAGGTAGTTGCCGAACGCCCCGGCGATGTACACGGTGTCGAGCTCTTCGAGAGGGACGTCGAGGCTCTGCATGAGCAGCTCCCAGCCCGCGTGGATGGCGCCCTTGGCGAGCTGCAGACTGCGCACGTCGTGCTGGGTGAAGACGATGTCGCCGTGCGGGCCCTCGGTGAGCAGGTACTCCCAGCCCTCCTCGCCCTTGCGCACGCGCGGGTGCTTGGAGTTCATGCGGCCGCTCTTCTCGACCACGCCGGCGTGCACGAGACCGGCGAGCAGGTCGACGACACCCGAGCCGCAGATGCCGATGGGCTCTTCGCCGGCGATAGTGACGATGTCGGTGGCTTCGCCATCGGGAGTGATCTTGACGCGCTCGATGGCGCCGGCGACGGCCTTCATGCCGTTGCGGATCTGGTAGCCCTCGAACGCGGGGCCGGACGCGCAGCTCGTCACGGTGACGCGGCCGTCGTGCGCCAGCGCGATCTCCGTGTTGGTACCGATGTCGATGGCCATGCTCGGCTTCTTCTTGTCGGCGAGGTGCGTGGCCGCGACCACGGCGAGAGCGTCCGAGCCGACGAACCCGGCGATGGGCGGGGGGAAGTGCACGCCGCCGTCGGGGTTCATGTGGATGCCGAGCTCGCTCGCCTTGAACGTGAGGGGCTCGGCGGCGGCAGGCGCGAACGGGGCCTGGCCGAGGCCGACGGGAGACAGGCCAAGCGCCAGGTGATGCATGGCGGTGTTGCCGACCACGGTCATGTCGTAGACGTGATTGACGTGGATGTCCTGACGCTCGTACAGCGCCTTGAGGTTGGTGTTGACGCCCTCGCGGACGGCCGAGGCCAGCAGAGCCGTCTCGTTGTGCTGGGAGGCGTGAGCGATGCGGCTGATGACGTCCTCACCGTAGCGCATCTGCGGGTTCTCGATGGCCTCCTGGTCGATGAGGGCGCCACGGCGCAGATCGAACAGGTAGGCGATGACCTTGGAGGTGCCGATGTCGACGGCCACCCCGTAGCACTCGCAATCTCGCTGGCCCGGATGGACGTCGATGACGCGCTTGCCGTAGGTGGTCGCGGTGACCCGCCACTTACCGTCGCGCAGCGTCGACGGCAGCTCCTTGAGCACGTGCAGCGGGACCTCGACGCCGCCGAGGGCCTGGTCGAACCGCTCCAGGTCCGAGCGCTTGTCGGCCAGCGTCGGCGGCTCGAGCTGGATCGACCTCGTGGCAACGACCGGGTGTGCGGCGCCGTGCGTGAGCTGCGACGTCGTCAGGATCCGTCGCTGACCGGCGGTGCCGCGCACCTCGATGCTGACGCGCGCGGAGCGCGGGTGGGCCTGGCACGCGAGACGCCAGCCCTCGTCGCGCAGCTTCTCCGGGATGCGCTTGAGCTCGCGCTCGGTGGGTGCCGTCAGCTCTCCGGAGCCCAGACGGACAAGGCACTTGCCGCAGGTACCGCGGCCGGCGCAGTCGGTGGGGATATCGATCTGGGCACGGATGAGACCCTTGAGCAGGTTGTCCTGCTCCTCGACGGTCAGGGTCAATCCGATGGGCTCGACAAAGACTTTCGGCACGTTTGCTCCTTGCGTTCCGTGAGGACGGGCGGGCGGCTCTTCCGGCCGCCCGCCCCACCGGCGCACTCTGCCGCGCCGGAGGTCCCCCCGGTCCTACCCCACAGGCTCCGCAGTCAGACCCCGGGGGGCCCTCAGGCCCTGGTCGCCTCGCCGAACACGTCGGCCATGCGGTTCTTCCTGTCGACGACTTTCTGCATGCGCGCGTCCCAGACCTCGCTCAGCGTCGGGCCGCGGCCGGGGTCGAACATACCGGCGACACCGGAGCGCGGCTTCTCTTCGCAGCCCTCGCAGTGGCACTTGCCCGGGACGTAGTCCTCGGGCTCGGTGTACAGGCTGATGACGCCCTCGTAGTTGCGCAGCACGACCTTGCCCGGCGCCTGGCTGATGACGTAGTTGGGAAACACCGGCGTCTTCCCGCCGCCGCCGATGGCGTCGATGATGTAGGTCGGCACGCCGAAGCCCGTGGTGTGGCCGCGCAGGCTCTCGTAGATCTCGATGCCCTTGGAGACACTGGTGCGGAAGTGCGCCGTGCCCTGCGCGAGGTCGCACTGGTAGTAGTAGTAGGGCTTGACCCGGTACTGCAGCAGCTTGTGGGAGAGCTTCATCATGACGCGCGCGTCGTCGTTGATGCCGCGCATGAGCACAGTCTGGTTGCCCATCGGGATGCCGGCGTCGTTGATCCGGTCGCAGGCGAGCTTGCTCTCGGCGGTGAACTCCTGCGGGTGGTTGAAGTGCGTGTTCAGATAGATCGGCTGGTACTTCTTGAGCATGGCGACCAGCTCGGGGGTGATGCGCTGCGGGCAGACCACCGGCATGCGCGAGCCGATGCGGATGATCTCCACGTGGTCGATGGCGCGCACGCGCTGGATGATGTTCTCAAGTTGCCCGTCACTCAGCACCAGCGGGTCGCCGCCGCTGATGAGCACGTCGCGGACCTCGGTGGCCCGCTCGATGTACTTGATGGCGTTGTCGATCTCGGTCTTGGCGACGATGTCCTCGCTGCCGCCGACGAGGCGACGCCGCGTGCAGTGGCGGCAGTACATGCTGCACATCTCGGTGACGACGAAGAGCACGCGGTCCGGATAGCGGTGCGTGATGCGCGGCGTCGGGGAGTCGAAGTCCTCGGAGACGGCGTCCTCGATGTCCTCGGAGTGGATGACGAGCTCGGCCGGCGTCGGCACGCCCTGCATACGCACGGGGTCGGTCGAGTCGTCCGGGTCCATGAGCGACGCGTAGTACGGCGTCACGCTGACGCGGAACTTGCCCATACACGCCTCGAGGTCCTTGCGCTGTGCGTCTGTGAGGTTCAGCACGCTCTCGAAATCCTCGGTGGTGGTGAGACGGTTGCGCAACTGCCACTTGTAGTCGTTCCAGTCGGCGTCGCTGACGTCCATGAAGCGCGGGATGCTCTTGCGGTCTCTGATCATCTTGGCGTCTCCTCCTCCGCGGGTCCATGACCTCCGCGGCAGCTGAATCCGGTGACGCCCCGGCCTCCACGTGGCGGGGCGTGATGCACTCGTGTATACGGAGCTTACAGCGTCGGCGGGAGCGCCGTCGCTGTCGTCCGGGAGGGCGCGGCGGGCGTGCCGCAGCCGCGCCCGCGGGCTGCTACAGGCCGGGGCCCGCGGCGATGCGCTCGATGACCCCGCGGGCCTCGGCGCCGAGCGGCACGGGAGTGTGCTCGGCGAGCAGTTGCCGCGCGATGACGGTCGCCTTCTCGTAAGCGCCCTCGCGGCCGGAGGCGACCCAGGCGTCCCACATGGTGCGGTCGAGCAGGCGGGGACGCCACACCTCCTTCATGTGCCGGCGAGTGTGGCGCTGGCCGAGATAGTTGCCGCCGATGCCGACTTGCTTGATCGCGTCGGCGGCGATGGTCTCTTCGTCCACCCGGATGCCGGCGGCGATGAAGGCGTTCCAGCTGAAGATCTCCGTGTCCATCACGAGCTGCTGCGGGCTGAAGGCCGCGGCGGCGCCCAGCAGACCGGCTCCGCCGGTCACACCGGCGCCCGAGGCCGTGGTCGTCATCGAGGCGAAGGCGTCCTGCTGGCACGCCTGCCAGTCCGGTTCGTGACTGGTGGTACGCAGGCCGCCGGCGACGAGCGGCAGCCCCACGCGGGCTGCAAGCTGCGCGGCGGCAAGCTGGAACAGCGACGCCTGGGGGCCGGCCGCGGGCAGGCCGGCCGCCGCGGGGTCGGCGACGTAGAAGAACGGCGCGCCGGGAGCAGCAGCCTGGACGGCCGCGCAGCCGGCGAGCACGCCGGCGTGATGACGGACCAGAGCGGAGCCGAGGTCGACGGCCGCGGGCGGAGCACTGTCGGCCGTCGCAGCCGGCGGCGAGGGCGGAGCGGTCACGCCCGATGCCGCATCCGCCGGCGCGAGCACCAGCCCGACGGGCAGGCCGGCGCGGGCGAAGACGAGCGCCGCGTCCAGAGCGGCGGAGCCGCCGCAGAGCGAGAGCGGCGGGCGCCGGCGGGCCTCTTCGGCGGAGCCGGCTATGGCCGCGGCCGCCTCGACGACGCCCTCGGCGTCGGGAGCGGACGTCAACAGACCGGCCATCACGTGCTTGCTGGTGCCGGCCAGGCAGCGTGCGACTCCAGCGACCACGGGCACGCCGGCCGCACGCAGCGGCGGGCCGGCGAGCACGGCCACCTCGGGCAGCGCGTCTGCGAGCTTGACGGCGTCGTCCAGATCAGCGGCCGTCGCCGGCACGGAGTCCCCGTCGGCGAGGCGGCGGACCCGCTCAGGCACGCCGGCCGGTCCGGCGGTCGCGGCGCCGGCGGCCAGCCACACGTGGCCGGCGCCCAGCACGACGTCATGCTCCGGCACGCGTCCGGCGAGGACGAAGCTTGAGGGCGCCGACTGGGCCGCGGCCTCAGCCGCGGCTGCCCCGACGCCCAGTAGTCCGAGCGCGGCTGCGTGCACGCGCGCCACGTCGTCGTCGCTCAGTACGCGCAGCGCAAGACGAGCCTGCGTAGTCAGGATGGGCCGCGCCTGCGGCGTCTGCGGAGTCGGATCGGTCACCGGCTGCTCCTCTCTGCCTCGGCGAGCACGGCCTGTAGCCGGTCGCGGATCGTCTGGTCCAGCGCGAACGCGCGCGGCTCCTCGCGCAGCTCCTGCGCGCGTGCGGCCACTCGTTCCTTGAGCGTCGTCGCGCCCGCGGCCGCCCAGCGGTCGTGCGTGGCGCGGTCGAGCAACCGCGGCTGCCAGGTCTCGCGGTGGTGCTTGCGCGTGTAGCCTCGGCCCAGGTGACTGCCGCCGGGGCCGACCGCGTCGATCTCGTTCAGCGCCAGCGCCTCGTCATCGACACCCACCTCGACCAGCAGCGCTCGCGCGAACCCCACGAGCTCGTCGCCGAGGACGATGGTCTCGTAGCTGCTCTGCAGACCGCTCTCCAGATAACCGACGTCGTGCAGCAGCGTGGCGCGGCTGAGCGCGCCGAGCACCGCCGTCATCCCGGCCTCGGCAGCCCACTGCTCGTCGAAGTTCTTGGCGTCCGCGACCGCTGCGTAGGCGAAGCTCGGAAGCCCGTAGAAGCGCGCCAGGTCGGTGGCCGCGGCGTTGCCGAGGAAGTGCTCGGGCGCGCCGTACACGTCGACAGCCGTGCGCATGTCGAACGCCCCGCAGCCGACACCGTAGACGAACGGCGCGCCGGTCCGGCGGAGCTGGTGCACGACGAGGCCGCTCAGCGTCTCGGCGTTGCCGACGACGATGGTCGCCGTCATGGAGGCCGGCGCCGTGGTGCCCATGGCCGGCGCCGGCGCGTAGATCAGCGGGATGTCCAGGTCGGCGCAGGCGAGGACCTTGTCCAGCGCCTCCTCGCTGTGGATGAGCGGCGGATTGGGCATGGCATAGCAGCCGAAGCTCCGCGCCTCGCCGCACATGGCCGCCATGTCCTTCATGCGGCGCAGAGCGACTCCGTCATGCGCCGTGGTCAGCAGCGGCTTGCGCGTGCCGGCCAGCATGGCCGCGAACTGGGCGAGGTCGCCGATCTCCGCCGGGACGTCGTCCGGCAGGCCCATGCTCATCACGAAGTCGAGGTTGGGCAGCTTCTCGGCCAAGGCGGCCATGCCCTCGACGTCGGTGGTGGTGCTCCGGCGGCGCTCGCCGGTGTCGGGGTCGGTGACGAACACACAGTCCGATCCCGTGCCGAAGTAGTTGCGACCGTCCGCCAGCTCGAGCCCGCCGAGCTCGCCGCGGCGTGCGTGGCCCTCGCCGCCCGTGGCGCCGCGCTCCTTGAGCTTGAAGTGGCGCGGCGCGCCCTGCAGGGCGGCGTCCACCAAGGCCGCCGGGATGCGGGCGCGCGTCCCTTCGACGCGCGCGCCCGCCTCCGCCAGCAGCTCGCGACTGCCGGCGTGGCGGACCTCCACGCCGGTCTCCTCGAGCAGCGCGAGCGTCGCCTGGTGCACGCGCCAGCAGGCGGCGTCGTCCCAGACGATGAGGCGAGCGGCGGGCATGGGCGGGTCCGGCGGCAGGCCCTCAGGCCCCCGCCATCTCCTTGTCGGCGCGCTCGACGATCGCGCGCAGCTCCGCGACGACGTCGTCCGGCAGCGGCTCGGGCTTGTAGTTCGCCAGGATGTCGTCGGCGATCTCCGTCGCCTTCTCCAGGGCGCCCTTCTTACCCTCGCGCAGCCAGATGTCGTAGGGGGTGCGGTCCCAGACGCTCGGGCGCCAGATCTCCTTCATGTGCCGGCGCGTGTGCTTCTGCGACAGGTACGTGCCGTTCGGACCGACGCTCTTGATCACGTCGAGCGCTAGCGTCTCGTCGTCCACTTCGATGCCGCCGGCGACCTTCTGGACGATGCCGTAGATCTCGGTCTCCATGACCATGTGCGGGTAGCTGAGGATCTTGGAGCCGTTCAGCAGCCCGGCGCCGTTCATCATGTCCGCGTTGGTCATCACGCTGGCGAAGGTGCTGAGCGAATCGTCGATAGCCGCCTGCCAGTCGGGCTCCTTGGCGCCGGTGGCCATGGTGCCCATCGCCATCGGCACGCCGTAGAAATGGGCCAGCTGGGTGGACGCGCCGGCGAGCAGGTAATCCTCGGGCGAGCCGCCGGTGTAGCCGCCGGTCTTGAGGTCGATGACGCTCGGAGCGCCGGCGAAGAAGGCCGGCACGCCGGGAAAAGCCAGCTCGAGAAGCACGACGCCACTGAGGGCCTCGGCGTTCTGGACGACAAGGTTGCCGGCGAGCGTCGCCGGGCCGGTGCCGGCCGCGAGCGGCATGGGCATGAAGCCGCTCGCGAGCCCGTGCTCGGCGGCCACGAGGTTGGCCTCGAGGTTCGGGCCGTCGTGCGCGAGCGGGTCCACGGCGCACTGCATGAAGCTGAGGATCGGCCGCTCGCGCAGCTTCTCCGCACCGCCGACGATGGCGGCCGCCATCTCGACGAGATAGCGTGCGGGCTTCTCGCCGACGGTGGTCACCGTCTGGAAGTGCTTGCTGGTGTTGGTGAACACTGCCTCGGCGTCGTGCAGCGCCTTGGTGGCCGACGGCACGTCCTGGCTGGTGACCACCGGGCCCCAGTAGTAGCTGATGCTGGGCAGCGCGTCGACGAAGCGGGCGCTGGTCGCCGCGTCGGCCTTGGTGCTCGGCCGCTTCTCGCCCGTCTTGTGGTCGAAGACGAACACGCCGGAGCCGTCATTGCTCAGATAGCAGTGCTTGCCGTCGATGAGCATGTCGCAGGCGGGGTCGCGGCCGGCAAGCACGTAGCTGTCCGGCACCTGGGAGACGGCCTCCATGACGATCGCCCGCGGCATCCTGGCGGCCTGCGTGGCGCGGTCGACCTCGCAACCGCTCTTCTCGAGCACCTCGAGGGCGCGCGCACTGGGGAAGCGCACGCCGACCGTCTCCAGCACGTCGAGGGTGGCCTCGTGGATGCGCTCGAGCTCGCTGGCGCTCAGTACGTCCCACCAGAGCTTGGGGGCGATGGGATTGATTCGGGATGTCATTGCGGCAACCTCGCAGGGGTCCGTCGACGACAGGTCAGGTGAAGTCGGGCAACGGGCGGGCGGGCGCGGTGATGCTCAGAGAGAGCCCGTCCGCGGGGAGCGGAAGGGCTTACAGGCCGCAGGAGCGGTTGATGGTGCTGATGCTGATTTTCGCTGCGTCCGGCACGGGCCGAATCCTATCACCGGCCTCGCGCGCGGAAAACCGCAGCGAGGCCGGCGGAGTGCGGCACGTGCAGCGGTTTTTGCCGCACCTCACGTACCGGGACGGTGGGCCTCGACGTCCGCGAGGATAGCGTCGAGGCCCGTGCCCACGGCATCCGGCAGCTCGAAGGCGCGCGGCTCGGAGCGCAGCTCCGCGACCCGCGCCTGGAGCCGGTCGAGCAGCGTCTGCGCCCCGTCCGCCTGCCACGCGTCGTGGCGGGTCGTGTCGAAGAAGTCGCTCTGCCAGATGCTGCGGAAGTGCTTGCGTGTGTAGGGCCGGGCCAAGTGGTTGCCGCCCGGCCCCGCCGCCTTGATCTCGTCCAGGGCCAGCGCCTCGTCGTCCACGGGCAGCGGCGCCATGAACGCCTTGGCCCAGCCGAGCAGGTGGTCGCCGAACACGATCGACTCGTAGCTGCTCTGCAGGCCGCACTCGAGGTAGCCCACGTCGTGCAGCAGCGTGCCGCGGCTGAGCTTGCCGAGCATGGCGGTCAGCGCCGCCTCCGCACTCCACTGCTGGTCGAGCATCTTGCTGTCGGTGTGCGCCGCATAGGCGAAGCTGGGCAGGTCGTACCAGCGCGCGAGATCGGTCTGGGCCTGGTGGCCGCGGAAGACGTCCGCCGACGAGTAGACCTCGTTCATCGTCTTCATGTTCATCGCGCCGACACCGACGCCCCAGACGAACGGCGCACCCGGCTTGACCGCCTGGCTCAGGACGAGGCCGGCGAGGACCTCGGCGTTGGCGACCACGATCACGGCGGCGACGCTGGCCGGCGCCGTGCTGCCCGCGTTCGGCGCCGGCGCCCAGACCACGGGGATGCCGAGCTCGGCGCAGGCGATCACCTTGCTGGCGCCGTCCTCGTCGAAGAGCAGCGGCGGCACGGGCATCGCGTAGATGGCGAAGCTGTCGCGCTCGCCGGCCAGCGCCGCCATCTCCTGCAGCTTCGGCAGGATGTGGCCGTCGCGCGGCGCGACGATCAGCGGCTTGCGCGTGCCGCGCAGCATGGCGTCGACCTGGACGAGGTCGTCGACGGCCTGCGGCGCGTCCTCGGGCAGGCCCATGCTCATCACGAAATCAATGTTGGGCAGCTTCTCGCAGAGCGCCGCCATGCCCTCCACGTCGGCCCGCCGGACCCGGCGGCGCTGCCGGGTGTCAGGGTCGCGGACGTAGAGAACGTCCGACCCGGTGCCACAGTACGTGTGGCCGGCGTCGAGGACGATAGGCTCCGTGTCGCCGCCGCGCGGCTTGATCGTCCAGTCGCGCGGCGCGCTCTTGAGGGCCACCTCGACGAGGTCCGCCGGGATGCGCACACGCGTCCCGTCGATTTGCGCGCCGGCTGCGGAGAAGATCTCGACCGCCGGCGCGTAGTGCACGTCGATACCCGTCTCGACGAGCACCTCGAGCGTCGCCTCGTGCACGCGCCGGCAGGCGACGTCGTCCCAGATGGTCAGGCGAGCAGCGTCCACGAGCTTCTCCTTCGTTCGGCGCCGACGGAAGGCCGCTCGCCGGGCGCGTGATCGTCAACGGCCACCGTCGCCGCTGGCGACGGGTCTTTCGGGTCTTTCTTTGACGTCACGGGTACCGCTATTCGTCGTCGCCCCCGGGGCCGCACACCGCTTCGGGTGCCTGCGGCGCCATCCCGACCTTGGCGCCGCGAAGCATGCCCACGAGCTCTACCCGGTTCAGCCCCTTGAACATCCAGCCGAGCCACCGGAACAGGTCCATCTCCGCGATGATGGCCCCCTGGATGGCCATCAACTGGGCGTCGTCGGAATGCCGCCATGTCGCCGGCAGGACCAGGGCCTCTTCCTGGGGCAGGTGCTGGAAGTACAGTGCGACCAGTTCGTTGAACCGGCAGTTCGCGTTTGCGCCCGCCTGGATGCGAACCTCCCCATCCGCGACGCGCACCTGCCGGCGCGCGTCGTCCGCGACGTCCAGCAGCCCCACCGGTCCCACCTCCGTGTCGAGTCCCCCTTTTGAAGGGTTGTTCCTCGACGAAGGGCGGATCGGCGCGTCGTCGTTGCCGCCCCGGCCCGGGCGGGGGCGCGCTCAGATCCAGAAGCCCGGCGGCTCCGCGAGGTCCGGATGCTCGCGCTCGAATGCGAGTGCGTCATCGAGTGTGCGCACCCAGTCGTAGTAGACGCCCTTGCAGTGGACGAGCTCGACGCCGAGGTCGCGGAGGCGGGCGAGGCCGTAGGCCTGTGCGCCCGCCGGAGAGTACACGGCATCCGCGGCCACGACGACGCGATAGCCGGCCTCGGCGAGGCCGACCGCCGAGTGGGTCACGCACACATCGGTCTCGAAGCCGCAGAGCACGGCCGTCCTGCGGCCGGTCGCCGCGATCGCCGCCATGATGTCCGGGCAGGCGGCGGCGCCGAACACCGGCTTGGTGAAGATGGGCGCTCTCCGGTCGACGGCCAGCAGCACTCCCACCGCCGTCGGCCCGTTCCGCTCCGGGCTCTCCTCGGTGAGCACGACGGGCACGTCGAGAGCCATGGCCGCGCCGGCCAGCCAGGCGGCTCGCGCCACTGCTCTGCTCACCTCGGCGGCGTCGTCCTTGTCGAGCCTGTCGCTCCAGAACTTGGGCTGCAGGTCGATCACGACCAGAAGCGAGTCGTCACGGTCGATGAGGGGCACGGTCGCCTCCACGGCGTCGACGGGTTGCCGGGCGGCGGCCGCTGCGATGCGACCGCTGCCCGGCACGATATCACCGCCGCCGTCCGGGCCGGCGTGTGGCCCCGAGACCCGCCAACTTGGGCGAACTTCGCAGATGCATCGGACCGCCCGCGACGGACTGCTCGGCGAAGTTGGACGCTCGAGCCGGCCACGCTTTACTCGCGCGCGCCCCGCCGATACCCTCGGTCTCTGCGAGCGGCGGGGCGCTCCCCGCGACCACGCCTGTGAGGCCGGGCGGCTCTTGACGGCTTCGCCTCGCCCGTCGTCTCGCCGGCCGTGACTCATCGCGTGGCAGCGGAGGTGCTCCAGTGAAGCGAAACCTGCACGCCGGGCGGCCCAGCTCGGGCGGGCTCAGCCTGAACGTGTTCACGGAGGCTGAGCTCAACGACGTCCACCTCGGCTCGCTCGAGATCCTCGAACGCACCGGGATGTGGGTCGAGGCCGACGATGCGCTCGACATCTTCAGCGATGGTGGCTGCATCGTGGACCGCGAGACGCGCATGGTCCGCATCCCGCCACACCTGGTGGAGGAGGCAATCCGATCCGCTCCACCCAAGAGCTTCCTGAACGGGCGAGACCCCGACCAGGACATCGTGCTCGAGGCCGGGCGCGTCTACGTCTCCAACTTCGACGAGGGCATCATGATCGTCGACGCGCGTACCGGCGAGTACCGCCACCCCGTGCTGGAGGATGTGCACGAGGCGGCTCGCCTGGTCGACGCCCTCAGCGACATCGACACCTACGAGTCGGCGGTGCACCCGGGCGACGTCCCCGAGGAGACGGCGAGCCTCCGCAAGTGGTGGGCGGCGACCCAGAACACGGGCAAGCCAGTCGGCACCGAGGCGACGAGCGCCTACGACTGTCGCAGACTGATCGAGATGGCCACGGTGGTCGCGGGCGGCGAGGATGAGTTCCGCCGCCGCCCGCTCATCGGCTTCGGCGTCTGCCCGGTGAGCCCGCTCAAGCTGCCGCGCGACGCCACCGAGGTGATCATCGAGTCGGCGCGCGCCTGGTGCCCGGACACGATCCTCAGCATGGCGATGTCCGGAGGATCCTCCCCAGTCACTCTCGCCGGCACGCTGGTGCTGCACAACGCCGAGGTGCTCAGCGGCATCGTGCTGGCGCAGCTCGTCGAGCGCGGCTGCCCCTGCACCTACGGGTCGTCCACGACGGCCATGGACCTGAAGCTGGCGGCGGCGTGTGTGGGCTCGCCGGAGCTCGCCCTCTTCTCCGCCGCCTGCGCCCAGATCGCCCGTCACTACCTGCTGCCAAGCTTCGTGGCCGGGTTGTAGAGCGATTCCAAGCTCGGTGACGCGCAGACCGGTCACGAGAAGACCCTCACCGGACTCCTTCCTGCGTTGGCAGGCGCCAACCAGATCTACGGTGCGGGGATGATCGAATCGGGCGTCACCTTCGACCTTGGCCAGCTGGTCATGGACAACGAGATCGCGCGGATGATCAAGTTCGCCGTCGGCGGCATCGCGGTCACCGACGAGACCATGGCGATCGACGACATCGCCAAGGTGGGCGCGTTCGGCGACTTCCTCTCGCTGGACGCCACGCTCAAGCACATGCGCGAGCTCAGTCAGCCGGCAGTGCTCGACCGCCGCGTGCGTGAGGACTGGGAGAGCAGAGGGGCGACCGACCTCGCCTCCCGCTCGCGCGCCCGGGCGCTGGAGCTTGTAGAGTCTCATCAGCCGGCGCCCGTCGACCCCGACGTGGCCGAAGAGGTTCGCCACATCATTGCAGCGGCAGACCGTGAGAAAGGCGTGGCATGAAAGACCAGCTCAAGCAGTCCATCATCGACGGCAACGAGGGCGTGGCCACGGCCATGACGTCCGCGCTGCTCGCTACCGGGGCCAGCCCCCGTGAGATCCTCGACGAGGGCCTGCTCCCCGGCATGGAGGTGGTGGGCGCGCGCATGCGCGAGGGCGAGTGCTTCATCCCCGAGGTGCTGCTCTCCGCCCGCGTCATGCAGGCCTGCCTCGACCTGCTGCGCCCGCACATGGCGGCCGGCGACTCGGCCGGCATGGGCACCGTCGTGATCGGCACCGTCGAGGGCGACCTGCACGACATCGGCAAGAACCTCGTGGGCATGCTCCTGCAGGGCGCCGGCTTCACGGTCGTCAACCTCGGCACCGGGGTGACCAGCGCCGACTTCGTCGCCGCGGTCAGAGAGCACTCCCCGCAGATCATCGGCATGAGCGCCCTGCTCACCACCACCCTGCCGCACATGAGCGAGACCATCGCCCTGCTCAAGGGCGCGGGCCTGCGGGACTCGGTCAAGGTGATGGTCGGCGGCGCCCCCGTGACCGCCGCCTACGCCGAGGAGATCGGCGCCGACGGCTACGGCGCCAACGCCGGCATGGCGGTGGAGCGGGCGAAGGAGTTGGTGGGGTAGTAGGCTCACACCGTCCAGTCCCGGGAGGGCTCATGACGGCGACCATCGACCGCAAGCGGCTCGCGGCGCTCAAGGCGCGCGAAGACGAGGCCTTCGTCGCAAGCCATCGGCGCTCGCGCGAGCTCTTCGAGCGGGCGCAGGCGCACATGCTCGACGGCGTCCCCATGAATTGGATGACGCGCTGGGCGAGCCCGTTCCCGCCGTATGTCGCCGAGGCGCACGGCGCCCGGTTCACCTGCGTCGACGGGCACGAGTACATCGACTTCTGCCTCGGCGACACCGGCGCCATGACCGGCCACTCCCCGGAGGGACCAGTCGCCGCCGTCGCCGCCCAAGCCAGCCGCGGCATCACCACGATGCTGCCGACTGAGGATTCTCTTTGGGTGGCCGCAGAGCTCGCGGACCGCTTCGGCCTGCAGTACTGGCAGCTCGCCCTGACGGCTACCGATGCCAATCGCTTCGCCGTCCGCCTGGCCCGCCATGTCACCCGGCGGCCCAAGATCCTCGTCTACAACTACTGCTATCACGGCTCGGTCGACGAGACGATCATCACTATCAGCGACGGCGTGCCGGGACCGAAGCCGGGCAATGCCGGACCGCCGGTCGACCCCGCCGTCACCACCAAGGTGATCGAGTGGAACGACCTCGCGGCGCTGGAGAGTGCGCTCGCGCCCGGCGACGTGGCCTGCGTCCTCGCCGAGCCCGCCCTCACCAACATCGGCATCGTCCTTCCGGACGACGGCTACCACGACGCTCTGCGCCGCCTGACGCGAGAGACGGGGACGCTGCTCATCATCGACGAGACGCACACGATCTGCGCCGGCCCAGGCGGATGCACCCTGGCCTGGGCGCTCGAGCCGGACATGGTCACGCTCGGCAAGCCCATCGGGAGCGGCGTGCCCGCCGCCGTCTACGGCTTCGGCCCGGCGGTGGCCGACCTCATCCACGCGAACTGGGACTACCACGCCGCCGACGAGTGCGGCATCGGCGGCACGCTGGCCGGCAACGCCCTCAGCGTCGCGGCGGTCCGCGCGACGCTCAGCGAGGTCCTCACAGAGGAGGCCTACGAGCGGATGATCCCGCTGGCCGGCCGCTGGGCCGACGGCGTGCAAGGCGTCATCGACGAGTTCGCCCTGCCGTGGGTGGTCAAGCGCCTCGGCTGCCGTGCGGAGTACTGGCCGCGCCCTGTGCCACCGCACAATGGCGGCGAGGCGGCCGCGGCTGAGGATGAAGAGCTCGATCGCTACCTGCACCTGTTCATGCTCAACCGTGGCATCCTCATGACGCCGTTCCACAACATGGCGCTCATGTCGCCGCAAACCGCGGCGGCCGACGTTGATCGTCACACCGAGGTGTTGCGCGAGGCCGCGCGGACGCTCACTGCCACAACCTAGGTGAGATGCGGCGGCGGCCGGCCGCGAATCCGCTACCGTCTCCGTGCGCACGGCCCGTTCAGTCTCGGCGCAGCGGCTCCCAGCCCTTCGGGTCCGTGCCTGAGTCGGTACCGGACCGGGCGCGGCCCTGGAGCACTGCGCCGGCAGATGCCCGAGAGGCCTCGACATCGATCGTGCCATGCAGCGACCCCTCGTACCTGGCAGGCGGCAGCGCGTAGTTACGGCCCGTCATGTCGTCGACAAGATCGATGCCGCTGACTCCGACCTTCTCGTCGTCGCTCACGACGACGATCACGGTCTTGCCTGCGTCGACGGTCGGGATCAGCGCATGCCCTCCGCCATTCCGCTGGTCCAGGCTGAGCCCTCCTAACGGCACCGTCCCGGTGTTGCGCACCATCACGGTCAAGTGCAGCGCCGGCACGCCGCCAGCAGGAGCGCGCCGGTGAGGGCCCAGAAGCGCCGCCTGCGGCGACGCCGGCTGCTGAGGCCCTCCGACGACATCGCGGTCAAAGCTCCACGGGCCGCCGGTGCCGGTGTCCCACCGGGTCGCGCTCGCCGCTCACGCCGTGACCCCGGCGAGTTCCAAGTCGGCAGCCGCGACGAGCCGCCGCAACTCCAGGCTCACGTCGTCGGGGAGGGGAGCGGGCGCGTGCGTCCGCAAGATCTCACGCGCCCGCTCCTCAGCGTTCTCGAGCGCTCCCTTCTTGCCCCCGACGAACCAGGCGTCGTAGGGCGTCCGGTCCCACACCCCCGGCCGCCAGATCTCTCCCATGTGCCGGCGTGTGTGCTTCTCCGCCAGGTACGCGCCCTTCGATCCGACCTTCTTGATCACGTCGAGTGCCAGCGTCTCGTCGTCCACCACGATGCCGCCGGCGACCTCCTGCATGATGCCGTAGATCTCGGTCTCCATGACCAGGTGCGCGTAGCTCAGGGTCTTCGATCCGTCGAGCAGACCGCAGCCGCTCATCATCTCTGCACCCGCGCCCACGCCGGCGAGCGTCGAGAGCGCATCGTCAACGGCGGCCTGCCAGCCCGGCTCCTTGGCGCCGCTCGCCATGGTGCCTATGTTCATGGCGAAGCCGAAGTGGTGCGCGAGCTCGGTGGCGGCGGCAGCCAGGACGTAGTCCTCAGGGCTGCCGCCGGTGTAGCCGCCCGTCTTGAGGTCCATCACGGAGGGCGCGCCGGCCAGGAAAACGGGCGCGCCTGGATGCGCGAGTTGCACGAGGACCATGCCCGCGAGGACGGCGGCCATGTTGACGACGAGGTTGCCGGCCAGCGTCGCAGGCGCGGACGCACATGCGAGCGTCAGCGAGAGGAAGCCGACGGGGACGCCGGCCTCGGCACAGACCAGCGCCGCCTCGAGGCTCACCGCCTCGTTGCCCAGCGGGTCGATCGGGCAGGCGATCAGGCTCATGATGGGCCGGCGGCGGAGCTCTTCGTCCCCGCCGGCCACGACGCGCGCCATCTCGACCACGCGGCGGGTCATGTCCTCGCCCACCACGTCCACCGCCTGGAAGTGCTTCGTGGTGTTGGCGAAGATCGCCGCGGCCTCGTGCACGGGCCGCGCGGCGACGGGCACGTCCTCGGCCGTCACGACCGGGCCCCAGTAGAAGCTCACCTGCGGGAGGGCGTCGACGAAGCGGGCAGACTCTGCCACGTCGGCGATCCCGCTCGCGCGCAGCTCACCGCTGTGCGGGTCGATGACACGGACGCCGCAGCCGTCGTTGCTCAAGTGGCAGGCGGAGCCGTCCAGCCGGATGTCGCAGCGGGGGTCGCGGGCGGCGAGAAGCGGCACCTTGTGCGCCGCCTGCAGCGCCGCCCGGACGACGTCCCGCGGCAGGAGCGCGATCTGCGATGCGCGGTCGACGCGGCAGCCGCCTCGTTCGAGCGCGTCGAGCGCGCGCTCCAGCGGGAAGCGCACGCCGACCTCGGCCAAGGTCTCGAGGATCGCCTCCTCGAGCCGCTCCACGTCCGCTGCGCTGAGCACGTCCCAGCGCAAGCGCGGCCGGATGGGGTCGATCCTTGCTACCGCCTCAGCCATGGCTCCTCCTGGTCGCCTCCCCGATGCTACCGGGGCTGGGCGACCGGCGTCATCCGGCCGGCGCCGTGTCTCTCCCGTGACGCCGACACACATGCCGCCTCGGCCGCGTACGCACGAAGGGCGGCGAGGCACTCACGCCCCGCCGCCCTTCCGCGGTCCAGCCCAGCTGATGGAACTACAGCTCCTCGTCCCCCGGAGGCAGCGGTGTCTCGCCGGCCGCACCTTGCCCGAGCGGGATCTCGGGCAGAGCCGTGTCTCTGAGGTCGTCCTCGTTGAACGCCGCGCCGGCTGCGTGCTGCAGCGACTCGCCGGAGTCCGAATCGGGCAGGTTCTCGTCAACCTCGGTCACGCTCAGCTCCTTGGCGTGCTCGGGCTCCTTCTCCGGCAGGATGTGCCGCAGGAACCGCTTGGTGCGGTCGTCCTTAGGATGGAAGAAGACGTCGCTCGGCGGGCCTTGCTCGATGAAGTAGCCGTCTTCCATGTACACGACACGGTCGGCGACGTCGCGGCTGAAGCCCATCTCGTGGCTCACCACGATCATCGTCATGCCGCCTTCAGCGAGGTCCTTCATGACCTTGAGCACCTCGCCGATGAGCTCGGGGTCCAGCGCACTGGTCGGCTCGTCGAAGAGCATGAGCACCGGGTCCATCGCCATGGCGCGGGCGATGGCGACACGCTGCTTCTGGCCACCGGAGAGCTGGCTCGGGAAGAAGTCCATGCGATCGGCCAAGCCCACCTTGGTGAGCAGTTCATGGGCCTCGCGAATGGCTTCTTCCTTCTTCAGGCCCTTCACCAGGATAGGACCCTCGGTGACGTTCTCAGTGGCGTCCTTGTGTGGGAAGAGGTTGAACTCCTGGAACACCATGCCGCACTTCATGCGGATCTCGTGCACGTCCTTCTTGAACTTGCCGCCGTGACTGCCGCAGGTGACGTGGACGTCCCCGACCCTGATCTCGCCCGAGGTCGGGTCCTCGAGGAAGTTCAGGCAGCGGAGGAAGGTGCTCTTGCCGGAGCCGGATGGCCCGATGAGCACCAGCACTTCACCCTTGTAAACCTCGAGGTCGATGCCCTTGAGCACGTGGTTCTTGCCGAAGTATTTCTGCAGACCCTCGACCTTGACGACGAGTTCGCGCCCCTTCTCGTCGGTGATCGTCTCATGTGCGTATGTCTTTGTGCCCATGCTACTTCGCCTTCCCCTTTTCCTTCTCGCGGGCCTTGTCGCGCGCCATGCGCGTCTCGAGCTTGGCCTGCCAGAAGCTGAAGAAGATCGTCAACGCCCAGTACCAGGCCGCAGCCACCAGCAGCGTGCTGAAGAAGCTGAAGGTCGCGGCGCCGGCAAGCTGCGAACGGCGCAGCAGTTCTTCGACGGTGATGACCGATACCAGCGAGGTGTCCTTGATGAGGGCGATGAAGTCGTTGCCCACCGCCGGAATGACGATCTTTAGCGCCTGCGGCAGGATGATGCGCCGCTGCGTCTGCCAGCCGCTGAGGCCGATGGCCCACGCGGCTTCGTTCTGGCCCTTGGGGACCGCCTGGATACCGGCGCGGAACACCTCGGTGAGGTAGGCGCCGTAGTTGAGCGAGAGTGCGACGACGCCCGCCCAGAAGGCCGGCGGGTTGAGCGACTCCGGCAGACCCGCCTTCTGGATGATCTCGGGGATCACCTGGTAGATGGCGATGATCTGCAGCAGCAGTGGCGTACCTCGGAACAGTGACGTGTAGAACGTCGCGACCCAGTACGGGATGCGGCCGAGGACCATGCGCCACATGTAGCCCCAGCTCTGGTACCGGTTCCACGCTTGTCTGAAGGTCATCTTCTTGGAGAGGCGCCCCAGGGAGCCGAAGAGCGCGAGAAGGCAGGCGAAGACGATGGAGATGACGGTGAGCTCGACGGTGACCAAGCCGCCGCGAGCGATGTACCAGAACCAGTCCTTCATCACCTGGACGCTGACGAGGCTGCCGGCCTCGGCGTCGCCCGTCGAGCCGAACTTCCAGGTGTAGGTGACCTTGGTGCCCGTCTTGGTCTCGAGGGTCGTCTTGAACGCGTAGTCGCCGGAGCCGTACTTCTTCACCAAGTCGAACTGCAGCGTCGACGTAGCGCGGGAGACGGCGGGGACGATGAACGGCGGCTTGCTGAGCTTCTGCTCCACGCCGTTGATGAACACCTTGCTCTTCCCGACCGCGAGCTCGGCGCCGTTGGGTTGGAAGTTGACCTGCACGATATCGCCGGTCCACTTCTGGATGCCCTTAGGATCGAGTGGATTCGGGATCGTGCCCTTGACGACGGGAGTGCCGCTGGGCGCCGGCGATGACGATGCCGCCGCCAGAGCGATTGGCGTGAGGGATGCCACCGCCAACGCGAGCACTGCCGCGAAGAAGGCGACACTCACGAACCAGTGTCGTTTGTGCATCGGCGAAGACCTCTCGGTAGGGACCGCGGCGGGGGGCCCGTTGGGGGCACCCCCGCCGTGATCGACCCAACTATGCGGCCGCGCCCCGCGGGCGCGGCCGCAGTGTCACTACTCCTTGACCGTCAAATCGAGGCCGTTGTACCACTTCTCGCTCATCGCGGTGAGCGAGCCGTCCTCGTGCATCTGCGCGATGGCGTAGTTGAGCATCGTGAGCCAGTCGCCCTCGCCCTTTTTGATAGCGAACGCGAGGTCCTCGTAGTAGAGCGGAGCGCCGGAGAAGTCGAACGGCTGACCCTGCGAGGATGGCCTGCTGGCCGGTGGGGCCGGCGGTCATCACGAAGTCGAGGTTGCCGTTGCGCAGGTCCGGGAAGGCGTCCGCGTCGGTGGTGTACGTCTTGACGTCGGCGGTGCTGTTCGTCTTGAGGTAGTCGTAATAGGTGGTCGCAGCGCCCACGCCGACCTTCTTACCGTCGAGATCCTTGACGCTGGTGATCTGCGTGCCGCCCTTCTTCACGAACACCTGGCCCGACGTGTAGTAGTACGGCTCGGTGAAGTCGAGGGCCTTTTGGCGCTCGGGCGTCACAGTCATGGAGCCGATGGACACGTCGTACTTGCCCTGGTTGAGGCCCGCCGGGATGGTCTCCCACGCCGGGTTCTCGAACTTGACCTGGAGGCCGAGGATCTCAGCCATCTTCTTGGCCACGTCGACGTCGAAGCCCACGAGATCGCCCGTGGCCTTGTCGATGGAGCTCTGCGGCGCGTAGTTGGCGTCGTTGGCGACGACCACGGTGCCTGCGGTGACGATCTTGGCCGCGAGACCCGTCGGCGCCTTGCCCAGGATCTGCTGTGCGATGTCCGCGGCCGAGGTGGCCTGCGGGCTGGGGCTGGACTCTGAATCGCTGCTGCCACCGCACGCGGCTGCGAACCCCGCGAGAGCGATGACGGCGACCAGGAGTACTGCCGCCAGAATGTAGGTCTTGCCCTTTCTCATGCCTCAGTCCTTTCCGGCTGACTTCTCCCGACGCCGCTGAGCCACGGGTGTGGACGCGGATGGCGGCCCCCACCGCCTGTCAGGAACGTACTGTGTCGCACTCCCCCAGCGCGACGTATCGACTTGGATTTATACAGCACCACCCCCGAAAGGCAAGCCTGCGCGAAGCTGGTGGCGAAAAGAGTCGGCCTGAGTTGTGAGTATCTGGGCATTCCTGCGCCGGGATGTCGCTCGCACGATGCGCAGACTGCGAGCCTGTCGCGCGGACGCGTCAGTCGATGGAGGCCAGACGACGCAGCCCCGCATCGACCGCGGGCTCGAGCGCAGGCGGGCGATGCGAGGCGGCAGTGCGCGCGACCCGCTCGTGCGCTCTGTCGATCGCGGTCTCCCGCCCGCTGGCGGTCCACTGGCGCATCGGCATGTCGACCGCGAGGGTCGGCCCGGCGGCGGGGTCGGCGTGCCCGCCGGCCGAACCGCCGGCGGCAGTGAGGTCGACGCCCGCGGCTATCGCCCGCGCATGCGAGAGGGCCTCTACCCCTAGCGCCATCTCCTCGTAGCTGAAGATGCGGCCGCCCGAGACCATGCCGACACCGGTCAGCATGTCCACGCCGGCAGCCAGCGAGAGCCAGGTGGTGGTGGTGTCGTCCAGCGCCGACTGCCAGCTCGGCTCCTTGGCGCCGCTGGAGTTGACCCCGCACTGGGTCGGCAGGCCGTAGAAGTGGCCCACGTCGCCGACGGCGGCAGCCATGATGGTGTCCTCGGGAGCCCCGCCTGTGAAGTCGCCGCTCTTGAGATCCATCACGCTCGGGATGAAGCAGATGAACACAGGTGCACCCGGGAACGCCGCCTGGATCACGCACACGGAACTGAGGGCCTCGGCGATGCCGACCACGAGCGAGCCGGCCATGGTGATCGGCGTCGTCGAGCCGCCCATCGGCATCGTCACGAAGCCGATGGGAATGCCGGCCTCGGCGAAGACCAGGCCGGCTTCGAGCGTGCCGGCGTCGTTGCCGAGCGGCGTGACGGTGCCGAGCAGGGCGCTGATCGGCGGCTCGGCGCGGAGCTTCTCGTTCGAGCCGCTCACCGCCAGCGCCATCTTCACGGCGACCTCGGCTAGGTCGGGCTCCACGACCGTCACCGTCTGCACGTGCTTGCCGGTGTTGGCGATGGCCAGGTACAACTCGTGCAGCCCGCGGACCTCAACCGGCCGGTCCTGCGCGCTGACGGCCGGCCAGCAGAAGTCGACCTCGGGCATGGCGTCGACGACGCGGCTGATGGTCGCGACGTCTTCGGCCGTCGTGCCACGCTTCTGGCCGGTCTCGAGATCGTAGATCTCCACACAGCAACCGTCGGTGGTGAGCAGCGAGCCGGTGCCGGTGACGATGGGCGCCCCCGCGCGAGCGCCCAGCGTCATGCGCGCCGGTGCCAGGCCGACCAGCCGGCGCACGAGCTCCCGCGGCAGCGTGACGCGCGCGCCGTCGGCGGTGGCGCCCTGCGCCACCAGGGCGGCGCGCGCCCGCTCACACGGGATGGAAACGCCGGTATCGGCGAGTACGTCGAGTGCCGCCTCGTCGAGGCGCTGAAGGTCATGCTCCGAGAGGATGGCCAGTCGCCCGGCCGAGCCGATCGTGTGGGTGAGGCTCTGCGTCATCGTCGCGCTCCACTTCGTCCGCTGGTTCTCACTTGGACGGCCGGGGCGCTCCCGTCCGTCGGTACTCGGTTCTCCATCACGTCCTCAGGTCCGGTGCGCGATGGCCAGCCTCCGCAGCGCGAGCAACTCCTCGAGGTCGGCGATCACGGGCAGAGGCGTCGCCAATCCCATCGGTGGAACCGCGCCGGGCTTGAACCCGGTCGATTCTCGCACCTCACGCGCGCGGGCAAGCGTCACCTCGCCTGCGCCCAGCTCGCGCGCAAGCGCGTCAGTGTCCACGGTCGCGTCGCCGGGGACGAGGGCCAGTACGGGGCGTGCGGCGACGAGGAGACCAGCGACTTGACGACGTCGGTGACGGGCACGCCGAGCGCGTTCGCCGCGAGCTGCGCGGTGCGCGACGATGACGGCAGATGGATGATCTCGTGCGCCACGCCCTCGGCGGCGAGCGCTTCGTGGGCGTCGGTGAAGGATCGCACGCTGACCGGCTCCTCGCTCGGGGTGCGACAGTCTAGCACGACCCTGCGCGCCGAAGCCGTGCTCCACGGGGTACCATCAGCCAATGGACCAGCCGGACAACAGCCCGGACCCGAATGCTCCGGCCACGGACCCGGGCCAGTCTCGACGGCGACGACGGGGGCGCTGGATGCGCCTCGCCGGCGACTTGCTGCTCATCGCCGGCGGGCTCGTGCTCGCGTACCCCTTCTGGTCGGCGGCCTACGCCCAGGTCCAGCAGTCCCGCCTCGACTCCACCTACCGCCAGCAGAGCGCGGCGTTCATCCAGGACATCAACGCGAACCAGGACACACGCCCTCACGGCGTCTCCGACGAGGAGCTCGTCCGGAGACTCGCCGTCCGGTACGGCAAGAAGCTGAGGCCGGGCGACCCGGTCGGCCGTCTGATCATCCCGCGGATCAAGCTCGACCGGCTGGTCCAGCAGGGGGTGGGCGGCAAGATGGCGCTCGACCCGCAAGGCGACACGGCGCTCCTCCGCAACGGTCCAGTGCACTACGGGATCACGCCGCTTCCGGGGGCCGGCGAGCCGTTCGCCGTCGCCGGCCACCGCACCACCTACGGCGCACCGTTCTACAAGCTCGACAAGCTGCGCGCCGGCGACCCGATCTATGTGGACACGCCCTATGCCAGGTTCCGCTATTCAGTCGCCAAGACGACCACGGTGGACCCGACAGACACGAGTGTCCTGCTCGACCGGGGCTACGGACTCGTGCTCACCACCTGCACACCGCCGTACAGCGCCGCACACCGTCTGGTCGTCTGGGCCACACTCGCAAAGGCGAAGCCGCTACGCGCGGCGCGCGGTCGCTGAGATTCGGAGTCAGCCCCCCATGGGAGGGCTCGGGTATGGCGGGCGCTCGGCCGCGCTGCCGGCCAGCAACGTGACCAGCATCTCCGTGCCGACCTCACCGCCCGGGTACCGCGTCGGGACGAAGAAAAGTCCCTCGGCTCCAGCCATTGAGCTCAGGATGCCGGAGCCCTGGGGGCCGGTCGTCGTGTAGCGGATCGTCCCATCAGGGTCGTGCGTGAGCCGGCAGCGGCGGACCTCGGTGCGGTCCTTGGAGCGGCGCACCGGCTCGCTGGACCGAGCGTTGAACCACGGCCGCCAGATGTCGGCACGGCCCTGCAGAGCCAGGAGCGCGGGTCGCACGTAGAGTTCGAAGCTGACCATCGCGGCGACGGGGTTTCCCGGCACGCCGAAGACCAGGGTACTGCCGCGCACGCCGAAGGCGAGAGGCTTGCCGGGCTTGGTGGCGACGCCCCAGAACTTCCGATCCACGCCCAACTCCTCCTGCACCTGCTTGACGAAGTCGTAGTCCCCGACGGACACCCCGCCCGAGGTGATGACGACGTCGTTCTCGAGTGCGGCCGCCATCAGGCGCCGCGTCTCGTCCAGGTCGTCGCGGGCGATGCCCAGAAGGATGGGGTCGGCGCCGGCGCCGGCCACCTGGCCGTAGGCTGTGAAGGAGTTCGAGTTGCGGATCTGGCCGGGGGCCAGTGGATGGCCCGCGGCCACGAGCTCGCTCCCGGTCGCCAGGATGGCCACGCGCGGGCGACGCGCCACGCGCACACGATCGACGCCCACGGCGGCGAGCAGGCCGACCTCCGCGGCGCCCAGAAGCGTGCCCTTCTCGAAGATGACGTCTCCCCTGTGGACGTCCTCACCGGCGTCGCGGACATTGGCTCCGATCGCCGGCGCCGTCTCCACCGTCATGATGTCGTCGTCCACCACGGTGTGCTCCACCTGGACGACGGTGTCCACGCCGGGGGGGAGCGGCGCACCGGTCATGATGCGCGCCGCGTCGCCCCGCCCGATGGGTTCGCCAACATAGGTTCCGGCCGGGATATCGACGACCACGCGGAACTCCCGGCGCCCGTCCTCCAACTCGGCGCCGGACACAGCGAAGCCGTCCATGGCTGAATTGGTGAAGTCCGGGACCTGCTCCGGGGAGACGATGCTCTCCGCGGAGGTCCGCCCAAGAGCGTCGAGCAAGCGCACTTCTTCGGCGCCGATCGGGCGGACCTGCGCCAGGATCCGGTCCAGCGCTTCGTCGATGGTGATCACGTCGATCTCCCGGGTGGGGGTGGATTCATATCTGTGTACGCATCTTAGTAAACTCACCGCCCTCGCGGCCCGATGCACTACCTCAAGAGAGGACTACGAGGAGGATGTGGTGGCCAGAGATCAGCAGCACGACCGTGCCGATCGTGACCCCACCGGGTCACGCAAACGCCGAGTGCACATCCTTCGGGACTTGATCGCTGTGCGCGGCTACGACGTGCCGGCGGAGGACGTGGCGGCGAGCATCATCCGGGACGCGATTGTGATTGCCGCCGCCACACCACAGCACTGAACACCGCGAGTCCGACCGCGGCGCCGGCGACGTCGACGAGAGAGTCGGCCAGTTGGGCATCGCGGTAGGACAGCGGCCCCTGGATCAACTCGATCGCTCCGCCGAGCGCCGCGGCCAGAGCGAGCGCGACCCCCACGCCCCGGGCATCCGGAGTCCAACGTGAGAGCGCGACCCCCAGCATGAACCCCAGCACCGCGTAGACGGCGAAGTGCGCGGCCGTCGTGAAGGCGGTGTCGTGCCCCCCGGAGACGGCGGCCACGGTGCTCCTCGTGGGCGCTACTCCACTCACGAAGATGGCGGCCGCCCAGATCGCGGCCGCCATTCGCCAGCGCAACGAGCCTGTCATGCGCTGGTAGTGGGGGAGAAGGCCTCATCGTCCGCCTTGACGAGGACCACGACGACCCCTTGATGGACCACGAGGGCCGCCTCGGCGCCCGCTGCGACGTGATTGCCGATACCCAGACAGGCGTCGGCGGGCAGCACGCCTCGGTCGAGCGGATAGTCGAGGCCTGTGAGGGTGACGGTCGAGTCACCGCCGAGAGGCACCAGTGAGACACGGACGCCGGCGGCGGCGGCCAGTCGCACGGAGGCCGGCGCGATGAGGACGGTGACGCTGAGGCCGGGTGCCACGAGACGCGCAGCCACACCGCGACCCGCCTGGCGCCGCAGGATCGCCAGGTGTCCGAGTGTGTGATCGAGAGCACCGGTCGCGCCGGCGAGCAGGACTTCGCCGGCGCCGCGGCGCAACGCCTCGTCCACCGCGAGCTCCCCGTCGGTGACGTCCTTGCGCACGGGGTGACGAATGAAGGTGACCCCCTCGTCCTCCAGGCGTGCGGCAATCGCCGGATCCAGGGAGTCGAAGTCGCCGACGACCGCATCCGGGGTCACGCCGATGCTGGTGAGGAACCCCGCGCCGCCATCGGCCGCGACCACAAGGTCCGCGCGCGCTGCGAGAGCGCGGTGCCAGGCGGGGTCGCTGTAATCGCCGTCGAGGAAGACGGCAGCGAGTGGGCGACCCGGGTCCTCCGCGCCTCCGCGGCTCACGAGACGATCCGCCGCGGGTCGGGGAAGGCCGCGTCGTAGGCGCGCAGCAGCGGCCAGAGGACGATGGCCGTGACCACGGCCGACGGCACGAGATAGAGGAGGTTGTAGGTGGCCGAGTACACCCAGGCGGACTGTCCCACAGGCACGTACTCGGTGAAGAAGATGAGCCCGGAGACGAAGTGGCAGATGAACCGGGCTCCGCCGGCGATGGTCACGGCTGCGGTCAGCCGCACGACGCCGCGCCATCCCCGCAACTCACCGATAGGCACGAGGCCGGCGAGGCCCAGCACGCCGAACGCCAGCGGGTAGTCGAGAAGGGCCTGCGCTGGATGGAAGATGAACGGCGACCCCCCGATCGCTGTGAGCTGGAGGAGCCCGAAGAGCCCGCCCGCGACCACGCCGGGCACCACGCCGCGCCGCACGGCGACGAACAGGATCGGCAGCATCTCGAGCCCGAAAGTCCCCCCCTGGGGCATCGTCAGTGGGAAGAGCCGCGCGATCCAGCCCAAAGCGGCAGCCAGGGCGATGGCCACGCCGATCTCGGCGATGGCGCGCACGCCCCAGTGGGCGGGATTCAAATTCAGCCGCGCACGCACGTCGGGCGCGTCTGTGGGGTGGACCAAAGGCGTACTCACAATGACATCTCTCCCTTCGCTGGCATTACCCAGCAGCGCCCGAAGGCGCCGCCGCCCCGGAGGGCGGTCAGGTTCTAGGCGTCGGCGCCAGGAAGCGCCATCTCAGCTCCTCACGCGGGAGCTCCGCAGGACATGCACAGTGTACCCCAGCCCACTTGTGAAGTACCGCGCGTTTCATCCGGGCACTTGGGCGTTCACAGGCCCCTGTGGAGAATGTGGATAAGTAGCATTTGTCATGCTCTCAGGCTCACGACAGCCGTGGATAAGGCGTTGACGAACAAATGCTTCCTTGACAACACACTCGCACAGCTCTAACCGCTGGAAATAGGTGATTTGCAGCGATTCAAACCCTGACAGCAATCATAGTCATGGGGTTGACAGCGGGCCCCGAAGCAGGTTCGCCCCGGTCGAGGCGGGGGGTGGCCGCTCTGTCACCCTGAAACCGCGGTTTCCACAACAGCCGCAAAGTGGGCGTTTTTCGGCGGCTCCCGCGGACCACTTTCCACAAATCGTGAACAGCTTGTGGATAAGTCGCGTCTTTCACCTGCAAAGCGGCGTTTCGCGGGGCCCCATGGAGGCTGCCGGGCCGCACTGGTATACTCAGCGGCCCTATGGACTCGTTCCTCGACAGGCTGCTCGCCGACGAAGGGTCCGTCGCAGGGCAGTCCTCATCACGGTCTGCAGCCACGGCGGCCCCGTCTCGGCACAGCCCCGGGAGTCCGTCCAAGGGTGATGAGAGACCTGTCACGCTCCTCGGGCCAGAGGCCCCACGCATCGCCATCTACGACACGCTCACCAGCCCTCCGCGCGTGGTCGTGGTGGAGGAAGAGGATATCCCCGCGCTGATCGCCTCCCTGGCGGAGAAGACGTACCACTACTGCCGGGAGCAGGGCGGGCAGGTCCCGTACTCGGTGCTCCAGGAGTTGATTGAGAACCTGCTCCACGCGTACTTCCGCGACGTGGTCATTACCATCCTCGACAACGGACAGACCATCAGGATCTCCGACCATGGACCCGGGGTGGAGGACAAGGAGCGGGCGTTCCTGCCGGGGTTCACCACGGCGACCGCGGAGCAGCGCCTGATCATCCGCGGTGTCGGCTCGGGACTGCCCCTCGCGCGCGAGTCCCTCCAGTTCCTGCGCGGCATCTTGACCGTGGAAGACAACCTCGGCGGCGGCGCGGTGTTCACCATCAAGATGCCGACCGCGCCGCACCCAGAACCACCGGCGCCCGGCGCGCCCGCGGTGAGGCTCACCAACCGCCAGACCAAGATCCTGGTGCTGCTCATGGAGCTCGGTCAGGCGGGCCCGACACAGGTCGGAAAGGAGCTCGGATTCGCCCCCGCCACCGCCTTCCGTGACCTTGCTGTACTGCAAGATATGGGGTTGATACACTCGCTGGACGGTGGCAAGCGCGCATTGCGCGAGGAGGGTTTGCGCCTCCTCGAGAGCATCCTCTGACCGACGTTCACGAACCCGGGTGGGCCGCCGCATCCCCGGGGCCGAGCTGATGGGGCGACCACGGACGACGAGCTCACACGCATCTGGGATGAGGCGAAAAAGCAGCTTCGCGGACGCTTGAACGAGGCCGCGTTCCAGTTCTGGTTCGAACGCACCATCCCGCTCGGACTGGACGACGGCGCATTCGTCATCGGCGTGCCCAACGACTTCGCGCGTGAGTGGATCGAGCGCCGTCTCGCCGGCCAGGTCGCCGAGGCGCTCGCGGACGTGCTCGGCGACACCATCGAGGTCCGCGTCGTCGTCGACGCGCGCGCGGCCGAACTCCCCGACAAGCCGGCGGAACCCATCGAGGAGCCGCCGGTCGAGGTCCCGTCTGCGCCTCCGGCCGGTCGCAGACAGCCGGCCAGGCCCGGCAGGCGACCGTCGTCCGCTGCCGACCTCAACCCGCGCTACGTCTTCGACCGCTTCGTTACGGGGCCCAACAACGAGTACGCGACGGCAGTGGCGCGCAGCGTCGCCGAGTCGCCGGCGACGGCGTATAACCCGGTGTTCATCTACGGCGACACCGGCCTCGGCAAGACGCACCTCATCCAGGCGATCGCGCACGACGCCCTCGACCAGCACCCGCATCTCAGCGTCCGGTACGTCACCTGCGAGCGGTTCACCGACGACTTCATCAGCGCCGTCACCGACAGAGGCGGCATCGACGGATTCAAGCAGAAGTACCGCGACAACGACGTCCTCATCGTCGACGACGTCCAGTTCCTCGCCGACAAGCAGCAGACACAGGTCGAGTTCTTCCACACCTTCAACGCTCTCTACGAGGCCGGCAAACAGATCGTCATCACCAGCGACAGGCCGCCGCGCGAGCTCGAGGAACTCGACGACCGCCTGCGCTCGCGGTTCGGACAGGGCGTGGTGGTCGACATCAGCCGCCCCGACCTGGAGACGCGCATCGCCATCCTGCGCAAGCAGGTCAAGTGGGAGGGCTACCAGGTCGCCGAACCTGAGGCGCTCGAGTGGATCGCCCAGAAGATCACCACCAACATCCGCGAGCTCTACGGCGCCCTCACGCGCGTGGTCGGCTTCGCGTCCATCCGCGGCAGCGACGTGACGCTCGAGATCACCAAGGAGGCCTTGAAGGACATCGTCCCCAAGGCCTACGAGCACCCGGTGACCATCGAGATGGTGCAGAACGAGGTCGCCCGGCAGTTCGGGCTCCACGTGAACGACCTGCGCGGCAACCGGCGCACCCAGGACATCGTCTACGCCCGCCACATCGCCATGTACCTGGCGCGGGAGTTGACGGAGGCCTCACTCCCGCAGATCGGCGACCGCTTCGGCGGCCGCCACCACACCACCGTCATTCACGGGGTGGACAAGATCGAGCGACAACTCAAAGACGGCCACGACCCGCAACTGCAGGACCTCGTGACCCTCATCAGCGGCCGCCTCAAGTCCTCGCGCTGACCTTTCACTCCCCCTGTGGACAGCGGCGTCGTCACCTGTGGACGATACCCAAAAGGACGTTGAAATCGGCTATGCTTCCCACACCACTCGAGCCGTCGCAGGGAGGAGCGCCACGTTCTGCACACACCGTCCACAGCACTGTGCAGAGGTCCTCGCCCTCGTCGTGCAGCGACAAGACCATCTCTCCACATCGTCAACAGGGCCTGTGATTACGATGAGGAGTATCTACCTTTCTTTTAATTCATAAGGAGTCGGGATGAAGTTCACGTGTGATCGCTCAGCGCTGGTCGACAAGCTCGGCGTCCTCGCTCGCGGCGTCTCCACACGGAGCGCTCTCCCCGTCCTCTCCGGCATCCTGCTCCAGGCCGGCGAGGGCCGTCTCGACCTGTACGCCACCGACATGGAACTCTCCATCAAGGCCACCTTGCAGACGCCGGTGGAGCGCGACGGCGAGATCGTCGTGCCGGCGCGGCTCTTCAGCGACGTCGTGCGCAACCTGGCCGACCGGGACGTCGCCATCGAGGCCGGCGAGGCGGCGGTCAAGGTGAGCTCGGGCAGAGCTTCCTTCTCGCTCAACTCGTGGGCCGCCGCCGACTTCCCGCGGACGTCCACCTTCGACATGACCGGCGCGTTCAAAGTCGGCCGCGAGCCGTTCATCGAGACGCTCAACAAGGTCGGTCGCGCGGCGTCGCGCGACGAGACGCGGCCCATCCTCACCGGAGTCCTCATGACCATCATGGGCGACACGCTGAAGATGGTCGCCACCGACAGCTACCGGCTCGCCGTGAAAGAGACCAAGCTCGATCACGCGCTCGAGACCGAAGTGCAGGCCATCGTGCCGGTCAAGGCGCTCGGCGAGGTCACGCGCCTCGCGTCTACGCTGGGGCCGGGCGACATCGAGGTCGCCGTCGGCGAGAACCAGGTCGTGTTCAAACTCAGCGACCCCGCGGGCGACGTGTGGATCGCCTCGCGGCTCATCGAGGGCCAGTTCCCCAACTACAAGCAGCTGCTCCCCGACACATTCGACCACGAGGTCTCCATCAACCGTGGCCAGCTCATGGCGACGGCGCGACGGGTCAGCCTGCTGGCGCAGAAGAACGCGCCGCTGCGCATGTCGTTCGCGGAGAACCGGCTCACGCTGCGCGCGCTCACGCAAGACGTCGGCCAGGCCGAGGAGTCACTGGATGTGGAATTCACCGGCGAGGCCTTCGAGATCGGGTTCAACCCGGGCTATCTCATCGAGGGCGTCGCCGCCCTCGATGATGACGCGGCGCTGCTGCGCTTCACAAGCCCCCTGCGTCCTGGCCTCATCAATGGTCCCGGAGAGGATTTCACGTATCTCATCATGCCGATCCGCCTGAGCAGCTGACCGCTGCCGGTCTGATCGGGCCTGGTGTCCATGGATGACGTCGCCGTCACGGGCCCTCTCCCGCTCGGCGCGTTCCTTAAGCTCGCTGGCGTGGCCGGCACGGGGGGGCACGCCAAGGTCATCATCCAGTCGGGTGAGGTCACGGTGAACGGCGAGGTCGAGACCCGGCGCGGCCGGACGCTGCAGGCGGGCGACGTGGTGGCCGCCGGCGGACGGGAGTTCCGCGTGTGTTCGTCTCCAGCCTGAGACTCGTCAACTTCCGCTCGTACTGCGACGCGACCGTCCGCTTCGGCCCTGGCCTCAACGTGGTCGTAGGGGAGAACGCCACAGGCAAGACCAACCTGCTCGAGGCGGCGTGGTTCGCCCTGCGCGGGAGTTCACCGCGGACGCGACGCGACGAGAAGCTCCTCACGTGGGGGGAGCGGTTCGCTCGTGTGGAACTCGAGATCGCGACAGGCGAGGCCGCAGCGCAGCAGGTGGACGTCGGCTTCGCTCCCAGCCAAGGCAAACGTGTTCGGTGGGACGGGCTCGAGGTGGCCTCCCTCGACGATCTGCGCGGGCGCAGCCAGGTGTTCATCTTCGTGCCCGAGAGCCTGCTGCTGGTCAAGGGCAGCCCGGCGCGGCGGCGCGCCCATCTGGACGCCTTCGCCGCCGCGCTCGATCCGCAGTACGCCGCCGCCGCCCGCGACGTGCAGGGGGTGCTGCGGCAGCGCAACGCCCAACTCGCGGCGGTCAAGAACGGCGCCGCTCCGGCGGCGCTCGACCCGTGGGATGCGCAATTCGCGCGGGTCGCGGCCGAGTTCGGGCGCCGCCGCCGCGACCTGGTGGACGACCTCGCGGTGGAGTTCGCTGGGGTGGCCTCCGCGCTGGCGCCGTCCGGCGAACGCTTCACGTTGCGTCTGGTCGCACAGCTCGAATCCGTGGGTTACGACGCCGGCGCGCTGCTCGAGGAGTTGCGCGCGCGCCGGCCCGGCGAGGTCGGCCGTGGACTCTCGTTGTTCGGCCCGCACCGCGACGACCTCAAGTTCCTCGAGGTCGGCGCTGCCGAAGCGGGCTCGCCCGTCGCCTTCACGAGCGGCGGAGCGGAGCCGCCGGCCGCCAGACCAGCGGCCGACGGGATCCCGACCGTGATCGGCGGCCCGGTCTGCGGCCCCATCGACCTTCCGCGCGGCGGCCGCGACCTGCGACTGTTCGGGTCGCAGGGAGAACAGAGGGCGGCGGTCCTGGCGCTGCTCCTTGCCGAGCAACGGCTCGCCGCGGCGCGTACCGGGCAGCAGGGGCCTCTCTTCCTCGATGACGTGATGAGCGAGCTGGACGACGCGCGCCGCCGGCTTCTCGTCCGCATGCTGACCACCGCCGGCCAGGCCATCATCACCACGACCAACCGTCACTACTTCACGGATGCCGAGCTCGGTGAGGCCACCCTGGTCGAGTTGCCGCTGGAGGGGTCGCTGGCGGCCGGAGCGGCCGAGCCGCCGGTGGACGACTTGGCACCGGCTCCACCACCAGATCTGGACGCGTTGTGACGTCTTCCGACGACAGGCGCAAGAAGCGGTCAGACCTCCCGCGCCGGTTGGGAGACATCCTCACGCCGTCGCTCGAGAGGATCGCCGGAGGGGATGAAGCGCGCGCCTACGCGGCATGGGCGCGCGCCGTCGGCGAGCCCGTCACGCGAGGCACGCGGCCCAAGGCGTTCCGCCGTGGCCAACTCACAGTGGAGTGCGCCTCGTCGGTGTGGGCCAACGAACTGACGTATCTGGGCCCGCAGATCCTGAGGCGCATGCACGAGGTGGCCCCCGGACACCCCGTGGAGAGGTTCCGCTTCGTCGTCGGCCGACTCCCCGCTCCCGACTCTCCAGAGGACGATCCAGGGGCCGCTTCCCAAGCCGCCGCGGAGGCCTCGGGGAAGGAATCCGGCCCCCTTGTCGCGAAGGAAAAGCGTCGGCACCAACAGCCCGCGCCGGACATCGCCGACGCGGCGCGGACCCAGGCGGACGGAGTCGAGGACGGACGGCTCCGGGCGGCCATCAAGGCCGCTCTACGACGGTCAGCCGAGGAGCCCCGAGAGGCTCCCGGTAGAGGCACCCCTTCTGGTTGACGAAAATCGCCGATTTGCGGCGGTTTTTCCCCGGCCCAAGGGTCGCCCTCAACCCCAGGTTTTGGTATACTTACACAGGCAGGTCCTGCCTGCCCCCCACCACCATCGCCCAGCCCCTCGGCCATTGTGAGGTCGTGTGAAGAAGTCGAGTTACGACGCCCAAGATATCCAGGTCCTTGAGGGCCTCGAGCCGGTCCGCGAGCGGCCGGGTATGTACATCGGCTCCACGGGGCCGAGAGGCCTCCATCATCTCGTTTACGAGGTGGTCGACAACTCGGTCGACGAAGCCCTCGCCGGGTACTGCACCGCCATCGTCGTCACCATCAACCCCGACAACTCGATCACCGTCGCCGATAACGGCCGCGGTATCCCTGTCGGGATCATGGAGAAGTACGACCTGCCCGCCGCCACCATCGTGCTCACGATGCTCCACGCCGGCGGCAAGTTCGGCGGCGCCGGCTACAAGGTCTCCGGTGGTCTGCATGGCGTCGGCGTCTCCGTGGTCAACGCCCTGAGCGAGTGGCTCGAGCTCGACATCTGCCGCGACGGTTTCCATTGGTATCAGCGCTTCGAGCGCGGCAACCCGGTCACCGAGTTGGTCAAGAAGGAGAAACTCGACAAGGACGCGCCGACAGGCAATACCGTCTCCTTCCTCGCCGACTCGGACATCTTCGAAGATGTCGACTACGACTACCGCGTGCTGGCTCAGCGCCTGCGCGAGACCGCGTTCCTCACCAAGGGCCTGGTCATCTCCCTCAACGACGAGCGCGCCGACGGCGAGCGTGTCACCTTTCAGTACGAGGGCGGCATCCGCGACTTCGTGGCCTACATCAACCGCGAGAAGGACGCGATCCACCGCAGCATCATCTACCTTGAGAACGAGACCCCCGACGGCGCGGTCGAGATCGCGATGCAGTGGAACTCGTCGTACAACGAGTCCGTCTTCACCTTCGCCAACAACATCAACACCACAGAGGGCGGGTCGCATCTCACCGGCTTCCGGTCCGCGCTTACGCGCACGCTTAACGACTACGCCCGGCAGAAGAACCTCCTCAAGGAGAAAGAGGACAACCTCACCGGGGAGGATATGCGCGAGGGCCTCACGGCGCTCGTCTCGGTCAAGCTCAAGAACCCGCAGTTCGAGGGTCAGACCAAGACCAAGCTCGGCAACACAGAGATCGCCACCCTGGTCGCGACATCGGTCAATGAGAAGCTGGCGGAGTTCCTCGAGGAGAACCCTAGCGAGGGCCGGCAGATCGTCGAGAAGGCCATCAACGCGGCGCGGGCACGGAGCGCCGCGCGCAAGGCGCGCGACCTCACGCGGCGCAAGGGCCTGCTCGAGGGCAGCACGCTGCCCGGCAAGCTGGCCGACTGCTCCATCAAGGACGCGGCGCTCAGCGAGATCTACCTCGTGGAGGGCGACTCGGCCGGCGGCTCCGCCAAGCAGGCGCGCGACCGGTCGTTCCAAGCCATCCTGCCGCTGCGTGGCAAGATCATCAACGTCGAGAAGGCGCGCATCGACAAGATGCTCCAGAACCAGGAGATCCTGACGATGATCAGCGCCATCGGCGCCGGCATCGGCGAGGAGTTCGACGTCGAGCAGGCGCGCTACCACAAGATCATCATCATGACCGACGCCGACGTCGACGGCTCGCACATCCGCACGCTCATCCTCACGTTCCTCTTCCGCCACATGAGGCCGCTCGTCGATGCGGGCTACGTCTACATCGCCCAGCCGCCGCTGTACCGGCTCAAGCAGGGCAATCAAGAGACGTACATCCACAAGGAAGCGCAACTGGAGGAGATCCTTCTGCGCGGCCGGCTGGAGCAGATCCGCGTCGACAACACCGACACCGGGTTCACGTTCAGTGAGACCAAGTACCAGCGCTTCCTCAAGCTCTTCGGCGAGTACGAAGGCTGGGTCAAGAAACTCAAGAGCCAGTGGGGCGGCGAGCTCATCGACTGGCTCAAGAACGGCCCGGTGGTCGAGGCCGACATCAGCACGTTCGAGGCGCTGCTCGCGGCCCTGCGGGAGGACATCGACAAGCGCTACGTCATCGACGTCCTTGGTGTGGACGACGAGGAGCAGGTCGCCGACACGCGCCTGGTGGAGCGGCGCACGGGTCTGGCCTCAAACCTCAGGATCCCGTTCTCGGCTTTGGCCGGGCGCGAGTTCCAGTCGCTCAAGCGTGTGCACTCGCGCATCGCCGAGCTCGTCGGGCGTCCGCCGTTCACGCTCCACTTGGGCAACCGCAAGTCGGACGCGGCGAGCTACGAGGACCTGCGCGTGCAGATCGTCGAGCTCACCAAGGAGGGCATGCAACTGCAGCGCTTCAAGGGCCTCGGCGAGATGAACCCGGATCAACTCTGGGAGACCACCATGAATCCCATGACGCGCACGCTCATGCTGGTGTCCATGGAAGACGCCCAGGCTGCGGACGAGATCTTCACGATGCTGATGGGCGACAAGGTCGAGCCGCGTCGCGAGTTCATCGAGAAGAACGCGAAGGAGGTGCGGTTCCTCGATGTCTGATTCTCTGCAGACGCTTGAAGGCAAGATCGAGCCGATCGAGCTCGAAGACGAGATGCGCTCGTCGTTCATCGACTATGCGATGAGCGTCCTCACCGACCGCGCCCTCCCCGATGTGCGCGACGGTCTCAAGCCGAGTCAGCGCCGCATCCTCGTGGCGATGAACGACCTCGGCCTGGCGCCCAATAAGGCGCACCGCAAGTGCGCCAAGATCGCCGGCGACACGAGCGGCAACTACCACCCCCATGGCGAGGCCGTCATCTACCCGACCCTCGTGCGTATGGCGCAGGACTTCAACATGCGCTACACGCTCGTCGACGGGCAGGGCAACTTCGGCTCCGTCGAGGGCGACTCGCCGGCGGCCATGCGCTACACCGAGGCGCGCTTCAGCAGGATCGCCACCGAGATGCTGCGCGACATCGACGCCAACACCGTCGACTGGATGCCCAACTACGACGAGACGCGGCGCGAGCCCAAGGTCCTGCCCAGCCGCATGCCCAACCTCCTGGTCAACGGTGCTGCGGGCATCGCCGTCGGCATGGCGACCAACATCCCGCCGCACAACCTGGGCGAGGTCGTCGACGCCACCATGTACATGGTCGACAACCCTGAAGCGACCGCCGACGACCTCATGCAGTTCATCCAGGGCCCGGACTTCCCGACCGGCGGCGTCATCCTGGGCACCGGCGGGTTCAAAGAGGCTTACCGCACCGGCCGCGGCCGCGTCCGCGTCCGCGCCAAGGCGCACACCGAGCAGATCAAGGGCAATCGCAGCGCGATCGTCGTCACCGAGTTGCCGTACCAGGTCAACCGCGTCTCACTCATCGACAACATCGTCGATCTCGTGAAGACCAAGAAGATCACCGAGATCAGCGACCTGCGCAACGAGTCTGATCGCTCCGGAATGCGCCTGGTCATCGAGTTGAAGCGCGAGGCCATCCCGATGGTCGTGCTCAACAAGCTCTACAAGCACACCCAGATGCAGACGACCTTCGGGATCATCAACATCGCGCTGGTCGACGGCGTGCCTCGCACGCTCACCCTGCCCGAGATGATCCAGGCGTACATCGCCTTCCAGAAAGAGATCGTCATCCGGCGGACGAAGTTCGAGCTCGACAAGGCCGAGACGAGGGCACACATCCTCGAAGGCCTGCTCGTCGCTCTGGACAATCTCGACCAGATCATCAGCATCATCCGCCACGCTCCCGATGGCGAGACCGCACGCGACGCGCTCATAGACACATTCGAGCTCACGCGGCCGCAGGCGCAGGCCATCCTCGACCTGCGGCTCCAGAAGCTCACCGGTCTTGAGCGCGACAAAGTCAAGGAGGAGCACGCCGGCCTGCTCGCTCGCATCGGCGAGTTGCGCGCTCTGCTCGGCGACGAGAACGCCGTCCTCGGCGTCATCAAGGATGAGCTCACCGACATCCGGCGCCTCTACAATGACGACCGCCGCACCGAGATCGTGCCGGACGAAGGCGAGATCGACCTCGAAGATCTCATCGCCGAAGAGCAGATGGCGATCACCATCACCAAGACCGGCTACGTGAAGCGGCTTCCGGTCGCCACGTACCGCCAGCAGAAGCGCGGCGGTATCGGCGTGGCCGGCATGGACCTCAAAGAAGAGGACGAGGTCGAGCACCTCTTCATCACCAGCACGCACAACTTCCTGCTGTTCTTCACCAGCGTCGGCAAGGTGTACCGGCTCAAGGTGCACGAACTGCCGCTCGCCGGGCGCAACGCCAAGGGCAAGCACATCGTCAACCTGCTGCCGCTGCGCCAGGACGAGAAGATCTGCGCCGTCATCAACACCCGGAACTTCGACGAGAGCGACGGCAAGTACCTCATCCTGGGCACGCGCAACGGCATCGTGAAGAAGACCCTGTTCTCCTCATACAACACCAAACTCAAGGCCGACGGGATCATCGCCATCAAGATCCGCGACGACGACGAGTTGCTGGCGGTGCGCAACACCTCAGGGGACGATGACATCATGATGATCAGCCGCCTGGGGCAGGCCATCCGCTTCCACGAGGCCGACGTGCGGCCCACCGGCCGCAGCGCCTCCGGCGTGCACGGCATGCGCCTGCGCAAGGGCGACGAGGTGATCGCCATGGACATCGCCCGCAACGACAGCGACCTCTTCGTCATCACTGAGAACGGGTTCGGCAAGCGCACACCGATCAGCGAGTACCGCATCACCGGCCGCGGCGGCCTGGGCGTACGCACGGTCGCGCTCACCGACCGCAAGGGTTATCTGGTCGGCGTCAAGGTGGTTCGCGAGAACCACGAGATCATGCTGCAGAGCCGCGACGGCGTCATGATCCGCGTCCGGGCCGACGGCATCAGCCGGCACGGTCGCGCGACGCAGGGCGTCAGGGTCATGAACATGCGCGAGGGCGACGTCGTGAGCGCCATCGCCCGCATGGTCGTCAGCGACAGCGGTGCGACGGATGAGGAGATCGACGCGGACTAAGGCGTCGCCGACCTCAGTCGCCGCCGCTCCCTGGAACGGCGGCGTACCGCGATCAGCGAGTGGACAAGGCCGGGGAGGCGTAAGAGCCTCCCCGGCCTTCTGTCGTTCTCAGGCCAGAGACGCGGGCGCGCACCATGCGCGTCTCGGCGTCGCTGACCCGCGAGCGTGAGTGGTCACACTGCGGACACAACGTGCTCGCGGGAGGAGGCGTGGAGCAGCGCCGCCGGCTTCACGGAGACGCCGGCAGCGGTCAGCGCCGCAGCCGTGCGATTCACCGCCCGTGTTTGTCCAGGTAATTGGCCTGGAGCACGGGCATCAGGCCGCGGCGCTCGATCTCCTCCAGCGGCTGGAAGGAGTCGAAGATGTCGCTGGGGTGGTCCCTGCCGGCCTCGATGGCCGCCTCGCCGCCCTCGTGCTTGGCGCTGACGTTGGGCACTGTGGCTGCTGCCCGCACCACGTCCAGGCGGCGATCGTAGGGCTGCCGCACGATGCTTTTGTAGGCCTCGGTGACGTGGTGCTCGAAGCGCACCGCGTCCGTCAGGCCGAGCGCCTGCCGGATGTCCGCACAGGCGAGCAGGGTGTCGAGCTCGACGGAGTTCGAGAGATTGAGGCCGGCCATGCTCGTCGCGCCGTCCGGGCCGGCCGGCAGTTTCGCCCCCATGAGCAGCCAGAGCACGGACCAGGCGTTGTCGACACCCAGGAACACGGAGACCTTGAACTCGTTGCGTATGCCGAGCTTGCGCAGAAGGAGTGAGACCAGGATCGTCCCGAGGTTCACGTTGAGGACCTGGCGGACGCCGTACTCAGTCAGGTAGTGGAGGTACTCGCGCGCCCACTTGAGAGGGTAGTCGTTGGGCTGGCCGATGCCGCCGAAGTAGCCGGTGATGGTGTCGGGTCCGCCGAGATGGACGTTGCTGCCGTCGATGCCGCGCGTGTCGAGCGTCTCGACGTGCGTGGCGCCGAGGATCTGCATCGCGGCAGCGACGGCGAGGATGTCGCCGCCATGCGCGCTCTGCTCCGCCATGTTGCGCACGCGGATGTAGCGGCCGGGCATGAGCTCGCGGCGGTCAATGGCCTGCTTCGCCTCGGCGATCAGCCAAGGGAAGTACTGGGGGGCTGATTTCGAGGGTGACCGCGTTTGCCTCGTCGAAGTGCCGCGACCCGGCGCCGGCGCCGTCCAGTGCGTGCCGGTATTCAGCGAGGCTCACGAACGCCGCGGCGTCGCGCTGGTCCCGCAGCTACTCGAGCCCATCGAGCCAGGGCGAGTGCTCGTCCTTGAGGCGGGCGAGGCGGTTGCCCAGGTCGCCCGCCTCGTCCGCGGCGCGGTTGATGCCGTCCACGCCGCCGAACTCGTCCACGAGGTCCAGAAGCCCGTCCATGAGCCGGCTCTGCTCGCCGCACAGCACATCGTTGACTGCCTCGACGTCCTCGGCGGTGATGCGCAGGCGGCTGCGCAGTGTCTGTCGTGCCGTCGTGTCGTCCGCGGTCATGGTCCCTCTCGGTCCTCGTCCACCGGCGGCCAGCCGGCGTCCGCCTTCACCTCGGTGAGCACCAGCAGCGTCTCCAGCTTGGCGACCCCAGGGATTGAGGCGATGTCCATCTTGATCAGCGCTCCGAGTCGCTCAAGGTCGCGTACCGCGACCTGCACGAGATAGTCGAAGCGCCCGGTGATGTGGGTAACAGGCCCGCACCCCGGGGACGCGGAGGATGCCCTTCTCGAAGTCCTCGATGTGGCCGCGGCTGTGAGCGTTGAGCTCCGCGGCCACGAACGCCTGCAGGCCGACGCCCATTCCTTCGGGCGCCACGTCGGCCCGATACCCCCGGATCAGCCCGTCGCGTTCCAGCCGGCGCACTCGGTCGTGCGTCGCGGACTGGGACAGGCCCAGGGCCTCGGCCAGGCGGGCGTTGGTCTGCCGCCCGTCGTCCTGCAGTTCTGTGAGGATCTTGCGATCGAGAGCGTCCACTGCATCCCCCAAGTGCTGCGTCCTGCGGCCAGATTGGACGGAGGGCCTTCGGCACGTCAACTCATCCGCAGGGTATTCTTCGGCACATGACATGACAATCGAGAGAAGGCTGTTGGGACGAGGCGTTCTCCGAAGATTCTTCGGGGCGGCGTCGACGATCAGGCGCCGCCGCGGAGGGTTCCGCGGCCCGATCAGCGCACGTCGGCGACCGCGCGCACGAGCACGCCGCCGAGTGCACACTCCTGCACGAGATCCAGGATGCCCGCGTACTCGCGGGCTACGAACTCGTACCAGTCGTGGCCGAACTCGCGCTCGATCACGGCGCGTTTGGCGGCGATCCGGTCGCAGAGGTCGCGGTACCAGTGGACGAACTCGGGACGGAGGTCGCGGAGGGAGACGGACGTCCAGCCGGAGGACGCCAGGACCTCCGGCAGGTCGCGCGGGACGAGCGGGTGCCACCAGTTCCAGGTAGGGCTGCCTCCCGTCACCGCCGCGAAATGCCCCTTGGGGTCGGCGTACTCCAAGAGGCGGAGCTCGGCGCCGGCGCCGGCCAGCGTGCCCAACTCGCGGAACATCGCCGGCTGGTCGGGCACCGCGTAGAGCGCGGTCATCGAGTAGAAGAGGTCGAATGGGCCGTCGAGCGTCGCGCTCGCGTGCTGGAGGTCTCCTTCGACCACGGTCACGTCCCGGTGTCGCGTGCGGGCGAGCCGGACGGTCGCGGGGTCGAGTTCGATGCCGGTGACCGCCCCCAGGCCGCGGCTTTGCACCCACGCGGCGGTGCCCGCGCCGCCGCAGCCCGCGTCGAGGATGCGGCGGCGCGGGCACCGCCGCAGCCCGGCGAAGAGGAGCTCGTTGGCCGTCTCTTCGCCGGGGTGCGCGTAGTCGCCGTCACGGATGAGCGCCAGGAGGCGCTTGCCCGTGGCGTTATTCATGGCCGTGGGCGCGTCCGGCGGCGGAGTCCTCTGCGGCGCCCCGCCGTCCGGCTCGCGCATCTAGATCAGCTCGTGCAGCCGCTGCACCAGCGGGTCGAACTCCGGACCCCGGAAGCAGTAGCCGATCTCAGTGAACTGGCCGCGTAGCGCCTTGACCTCCGCGGCCACGTCGCGGCCCTCGAGGATCACCGCGGCCATCAGCCGGGCCACCTCGGCGAACTGCTCCGGACCCATGCCGAAGCGTGTCATCTCGGCGACCCCCAGCCGCAGCGCTCCAGCCGCGGTAAAGCCCTCCTCGTCGGGCGCGGCCTGGTAGTTGACGATGATGCCGCTGTCCTCGAGCCGTCCGGCGACCTCCGGGCCCCGGCCGTAGCCGACACGCACGACGACCTGGTGGGTCTCGGTGTACTGGACGTCCGGGTCACCGGCGACGTCCAGGCCGGCCTCGTGCAGCGCCGCAGCGAACGCCTTGGCGTTGCCGATCACGGCCGGCGGCCACGTGTCTTTGAAGTGGTTCATCTCGAACGCGGCCATGAGCAGGCCGAGAAGTGTGCCCAGGTGGTGGTTGCTCACCGACCCGGGGAACGTGCGCCGCTCGATCGCCTCCCAGAGGTCGTACTTCTCGTCGGTCTCCGACCAGCGGGCGCCGACGACGCCGCGCTGCGTGCCGAAGAATGTCTTGTGTGTGGATCCCGTGACTATGTCGGCACCCTCCACGAACGGCTCCTGGAAGTGGCGTCCAGCCAGGCCGAGCACATGGGCCATGTCGTACATGAGCACGGCAGGGATGCCGGCCGCGTCGAGGAACTGTCGGACCTCGTAGACCGGCTCCGGATGCAGCACCATGCTCTTGCCGAGGACGATCAGCTCGGGGCGCTCCTGCTCGATCACGTCTAGGAGCGCCGGCACGTCCGCCTTGTACGGGTTGTCGCGCAGGACCGGGATGTCGACGACCGCCGGGAGTTCCGTGCGCGGGTCGCGCGCCACGTAGTCGCGCAGCGCGCCCATCGGCTGCGCGCTCAGGTGGCCGCCCTTGCCGAGGTGGTTGTTGACCACCTTGCCGATGCGTCGCGGCTCGGCTTTGCGGTCGGCCCTGTTCAGGTAGTCGACCAGGGCGCTGAACACCGCGGTGTTGGCCATCTGGCCGCTCACGGTACGGGTCTCGACCTCGGGACATCCCAGGTACGCGCGGAACTCGTTGACGAGCAGCCGCTCCACCTCGTGGATGAAGCTGGTGCCCTGGTAGTAGAAGACGTCGGCGTCGTAGAAGGCCTCGGCCTTCTTGTGCTCCGCGTACCGCCCCGATGGGTCGGTGATGCTCAGCAGTCGTGTGGCCGGAGACGGCGTCATCTCGCTCGGGATGAGGTCGATGCACTCCTCCTGGCGCCACTCGTGATTGGCGATCGCCTTGTTCAGGAGACGCAGCGCCTTCTCGCCGGCCTCACCGCCCTCGAGCTCGGAGAGCTGTGGCGTGTAGTCCCAGATGATGGCGCGCGCACACGGCGGGGCGTCGCTGCGCAGATGGTGCGGGACGACCAGGCCCGGGACGCGGCGACCGCGGACGTCCACCTCCACCTCGTCGTCCTCGAGGACGCGGCTGTCGAGGTAGGTGAGGGCGATGGAGCGCAGCTCGTGCTCCTCGGTCTGCGAGGAGCAAAGGCCTTGGCCCGCCAGGCCCCAGTAGGGGACGGCGGTACCGCTCGTGACCCAGCCTAAGAGGGTCTCGCCGCCGAAGCGGCTGTCGCCCTCGGCGGCGTGGACCGGTGCTCCCTCGCGGGCGATGCCGCGGCCGGTGATGGCCACGGGCCGCGTGAGCCGCGGCAGGTCCTCCAGCAGCGACCAGTCGCGCTGCAGGATGCGCTTATAGGCGCGCTGCTGGCGCTCGAGCGCCGCGCGCCCGACGAAGTCGCCCTTGCGCGGCGAGAAGCTCACAGCGAAGGTCGCGAGCGGGCAGCTGAAGATGGGGATCTCGCGGCCATCCGGGTCGGTGCCCAGCTCGCGGCCGTAGAGCGGCAGCCCCGCCTCCAGGCGCAGGGTGTCACGGGCGCCCAGTCCGACTGGCGTGGCGCCCGCGTCGACCAGCGCGTCCCAGAGCGCAGGCCCGTCATGGGCGGCCACAAAGAGCTCGAACGCCACCGGCTCGCCCGTGTACCCGGTGCGGGCGACGCGCGCCTCGGCGATGCGGCCGCCGCCCAGCCGCAGTGTGGCCAAGCTGAGCTCGTTGCGCAGCGGCTCCGGCATCGCGCCGGTCTCGATCAGGTCGGCGAGGATCTCGCGCGAAGCCCTGCCCTGCAGTGCCACCATGGTGATCTCACCGGTCTCGTCGCTCATCTCGACGTCGGGGAAGTGCGCGAGGTGCTCGCGGAAGTGATCCCAGTCCTTATGCCGGTTCGAGGCGTTGACGACCAGCAGGTACTCGCCTGCAACGAAGCGGTAGAGGTAGGCGTCGTCGACGGCGCCACCGGTCTCCGTGGGCACCATGGTGTACTGTGCCTGCAGCAGGTCGAGCGCCTCTGCGTTGTTGGTCAGCACGTGCTGGAGGAACGTGGCCGCGCCTGGGCCTCGGAGCACGAACCGGCCCATGTGCGAGACGTCGAAGATGCCGGCACCGCCGCGCGTCGCCAGGTGCTCGGCGATGATGCCGGTCGGGTACTGCACCGGCATGTCCCAGCCGCCGAAGTCGACCATGCGTGCGCCGGCCGCGACATGTTGCGCGTGGAGCGGCGTGCGCAGCAGCGGGGAGTCGTCTTCTGTCATTGCGCCCACTCCTTAAGTTTGCCGAGTCCCTCCCGGATGCGCTCCCCCGGGATTCCCGAGTATGCGATGCGCACGTAGCGGCGCTCCTCGCCGGGTATCGCGCGGCCGAAGTGCAGACGGGTGCAGAAGCTGCAGCCCGTCTGCTCCAGGGCCGCGCGTCGCAGTCCGTCGTAGGTCTCGATTCCTTTGCGCTCCATCAGAC
>CAVOMB010000057.1:0-20338 GCA_963696935.1 uncultured Thermoleophilia bacterium
GTAGACCGCCTACTTCTCACTGGACGGGATGTGGTGCTCGGGCTGCGCCCTGGCCGCGGAGCGCGCGCTCGGCCGGCGCCCCGGAGTGTTCAGCGTGGACGTGAGCTACGCGGCCGAGCGCGGGCGCCTGCAGTTCGATCCCGCGGCGGCCGACCCGGCTGACGTCCTGGGCGTGCTCGGCCGGATGGGTTACGACGCGCGCCTTCTCACGGAATCGGGAGGACGCGTCCGCGAACGTCTGGAGGAGCGGATGCTGCTGCATCTCGTGGTCTCCGTCCTGCTCGGCATGCAGGTGATGCTCATCTACATCCTGCGCCTGTACCCGCTCTACTCGCGCGGGCAGTTCGACACGACGGAGGTCGAGGCGTTCGAGTACGCCGTCTGGGCGCTCACGACGCCGGTGCTCTTCTACGGCGGCATCTCGTTCCTGCGCGGCGCCTGGCAGGCGCTGCTGGCGCGCACCGCCACCATGGACACCCTTGTAGCGCTGGGCACGCTCAGCGCCTACGCCTACAGCGTCTGGACGACGGTGGCGGGCGGGGACCGACGTACTTCGACTCCGTCGGCATGATCATCGCGATCATCCTGCTCGGGCGGTATCTCGAGGTGGTCGGCGGTGCCCGGGCGCGCAAGGACGTGCGGCAGCTGCTCACGCTGCAGCCCGAGCGCGCGTCGCGGCGCCAGGCGGGAGACTGGGTCGACGTGCCGGCGGCGGACCTCCGGGCCGGCGACGTCGTGCTCTCGCGTCCCGGAGAACGAGTCGCGGCGGACGGTGAGGTCGTGGAGGGGTCCGCCGCGGTCGACGAGGCGCTGCTGACGGGCCAGTCCACGCCGGTGGAGAAGGAAGTCGGCGCGGCCGTGCTGGCCGGATCGCTCGTCACCGACGACGCCCTGGTCTATCGCGTGACCCACCCGCCGGACTCGACGCGCCTCGCGCAAGTGACCGCGCTCGTGCAGGAGACCCTCACCGCGAAGGCCCCCGTGCAGCGCCTGGCGGACCGGGCCTCGGCGGTCCTCGCCACGCTCATCGTGCTGGCCGCGGTGACGTGCTTCGCCGCCTGGTGGGTCGCCACCGGCTCGTCGAGCGAGGCTCTGTTGCCGGCCGTCGCCGTCCTCGTGGTGGCCTGTCCCTGCGCGCTCGGCCTGGCGACGCCCCTCGCGCTCTCAGTGGCGCTGGGCAGGGCGACGCGGGCGGGGATCGTGGTGCGCAACATCGCCGCTCTGGAGACCGCCGGGACGGTCACGCGCGTCGTCTTCGACAAGACGGGGACCGTCACCGCCGGGGTCCTCTCGGTCGTGGACGTCGTCCCCGCGTCTGACGCGTCCGTGGACGGGCCCGGTCTGCTGGGTCTCGCCGGCGCGGTCGAGGAGCGCTCCGGGCACCCTCTCGCGCGGGCGATCATGGCCGCGTGTCCGCACCCCGAGGCGAAGGTGGACCAGCATCAGTCTCTGCGCGGACACGGTGTCAGTGCCCGGCTCGAGGGGGAGCGGATCCTGGTGGGATCGGCCGGGTTCGCCGGCGCTGAGGAGGCCGCCGCCGCGACGGAGGTGACGGATGCGCTCGCCGAGGGCGACACGGTGGTGTGGGTCGCGCGCGGCGACAGCGTGCTGGGATCCATCGTCGCGCGCGACCTGCCCGACCCCACGGCGGCCGAGGCAGTCGCCGCCCTGAGCGGCGGCGGCATCGCGACGTCGCTGCTGTCCGGAGACCACGCCACGACCACGGCGACCGTCGCTCGCCGCCTGGGCATCCCCACGAGCGAGGGCGACGCCTCGCCGGAGACCAAGGCCGCGCTCATCGGTGCGTGGCAGGAGGCCGGCGAACGCGTCGCCATGGTCGGCGACGGCGTCAACGACGGACCGGCGCTCGCCCGCGCCGACCTCAGCATCACCGCCGCCGGCGGGACCGACGTCGCGGCGGAGACCTCGGACATCGTCCTGCTGCGCCACGATCTCACGCTGGTCCCGCGGTTCCTCCAGTTGTCGCGCAGGGTGCGACGTATCGTGCGCGAGAATCTGTGGTGGGCGTTCGCCTACAACCTCGTGGCGGTGCCGGTCGCCGCGGCGGGGCTCCTGACGCCGGTCTTCGCTGCCGTGACGATGTCGGTCAGCAGCCTGCTCGTCGTGTTCAACTCGCTGCGCCTGCGTCGCTGACCGGAGCCGCGGTCGGTCCGGTGGCGAACACGCGCTATCCTAAGGACATGACCGACGTCCACACGACAGTCTCGGGCTGGCGGCGCCTCACTCCTCGCGCCGGCATCCTCCCGCAGCTCATCGGCGCCGCCGTCCTCTGGGGCGTCGGCACCGGCGTCCTGCTCGTCCGCGGCGTCTTCTACCTGATCTCGCAGGACGAGGTCGACCGGTTCGGCTACTGGGTCGCTGCGCTGGGTCTCGTCGCCGTCACCATCGGCCTGGTCAAGGCCCGGCTCATCCTCATCCGATACGCCCGGAAGGCGGTGAGCCGCATCCACACCCGGGGCCGCGCCTGCTTCTTCGGCTTCTTCGCCCCCACCTCGTGGCTGTTCATCGTCGTGATGATGGGCGGCGGGATGATGCTGCGCCGCACGCCGCTCGTGGACTCCTGGGGGGGCCGTACGTTTCTCGGCATCCTCTACGTCGCCGTCGGCACCGCCCTGCTCATCGCCGATGTCGTCTTCTGGCGCGCCGTCTTCGGACGGGCTGTGTACGCGCACGCGGCGGACGCGAGGCTCGACGCCGCAGGCGACGCCCTGGCCGACGACGCGCCGGCCGCGTAGGGGGCATCCACAGCGGCGTGGTGCTACTGCTTGGCGACCTGCATCGTCGAGACGTCGATCTCGTTGCTGGGGTTGATCGTGTGGTAGTACCACTTGCCGGAGGTGGCGTCGTACACGAAGTTCCAGTTGAGGTTGCTCGTCATCACGAACTTCTGGCCGTTCACACCCGTCGCGGTCATCACGTACCCCGGGGCCGGCCGGGCCACGACGGTCTTGCCGCCGGCGCTGTACTTGATTCCGTCGATCGCGGCGGAGTACGTGGCCTCATCCAGGCCGAGGTCGGTGAAGTTGTACGGGGACCACGAGCGGGGCCAGCTTCCGTGCTTGGCGTTGTAGTCGAGCATCAGCTTGATGAGGTAGGTCGTCTGGCTCGAGAAGCCCGCCGCCAGGGACTGCGTCTCGGCGGGCACCGCGAAGCTGCCGTTGCTGAGCCACCCGACGATGACGTAGGAGTCTCCGGTCGAGATGTAGGAGTACGACCCCGGAGAGGCGGTGACCGAGTACCCCATGCTGCCGCCGGCGAAGGCGTTCTTCGGCCAGGCGTCGATGTAGCCGCCCTTGAGCACGCTCAGATCACCGGTCGCCGGATACGCGTCGGCGTGGTCGGCCGCGTAACTCTGCACCCCGATCTGCAGGCTGTGGACAGCCTCTTTGACACTGGCGTCCTTGGCCTTGGAGCGCTGGGTGAGGAACATCGGCACGGCGATGGCCGTCAGGATGGCGATGATGATCACGACGATGAGCAACTCGATGAGGGTGAACCCTCGAGGGCCCTGATGTGTGCGTCTCACGGAGACTCCCGGATCGACAGGCCCGCCTCAGTGGGGGCTCATATGCAAGTCTGCCCCTCCCCGCCGGAGTCGGCATGGGACATCTGTCCATCGGCGTACCAGCCACGCACTAGCGAGGGCCACACCCGCCTCACGCCGCGTTCGACTCGGACTCCGTGACCCCCCGGCGCTGCCGGCTCCCGCCTTCAGCTGCGTGTCTCCTCGGGGAATCCGTACCAGGAGAGTTGCGGTGAGAGGTTGGATCCTGCGGCGCCCTCGCTCGCGGCGCTGCGTGCCCGGCGGGCCTCACCCGGTTCAGGCGCTCATTGCCCCGTCAGGCCGCCGATGGCGCTCCTGAGCTGCTGCGCGAGCCCGTCGAGCTGCGATTTGTACTTGTCGACCTCGGCTCGGATCTGGGCCCTCTTGGACGAGGCCTTCGCCGAGCCTGACTGGAGCTTGGCGCCGAGCTTCTGCACGCCCGTTTGAGCTCCCTGGATGCCCTTGACCACGGCGTCCTGCACCGGCTGCAGGGCGCTCGGCGGCTGCAGCGCCGCGAGCGCGGAGGCCTCCTGGCCGAGCTGCGTGGCTACGCTGTCGAGCTGCGCTCCCGATGACTGCCAGGTGCTGTCCGGCTTGGCGCTCATCCCCTGCACCGCCGCCGGCAGCTGGCCGACGGTCGTCGATACCTGGCCGAGGACGTCCTGGGCGCTGCTCAGATACGTCTTGAGGGCCGGCAGCGTACCCGTGGGCGAGGCCGAGGCCTGCGGGTAGATCGTCGACGGGCTCGAGCTGGTCGTGGTGGTGGTGCCACAACCCGCAAGTACGGCGATGAGGGCGAGGGCGGCCAGCGTGGTCGCCACTGCGCTTCGGATGTGCGTCCTTGTCTTCAAGCTCGGCTCCTTCTTCGGCGCATTCGCGGCGGGACCGGCGCGCAGGTGGAAGGATACCCCTGTCCGGCTTCCCCTACAGACTCGGCTCCTTGTGCGCCCGGCGGGCGTGGCTGGTGCCGCTGATCATGTTCGCCGTGCTGTCCGGCATGTCCACCGACTACGAGGTGTCCGCCGGCGCGCGCCTGCAGAGACACGACGACCGCCGCTCCGGGCGGCGACGTCGGGGGGATGTGCCGCGTCGACCCCCGGTGCCTTGGATGGCGCCATCGGAGGCGCCATCGAAGGTGCCATCGAGGGTGCCGACAAAGGCACCGACCCCCGGCGGACACACCCCCCGCCCCGTGCTCTCACGGCGTGGGCCGCCTCCTTGGTCATCGGGTCGAGCCCCCGATATGGTGACGTCATCGCGGACTACATGAGTCCTGTTGCGGGAACCAGACCGTCATTGCGCCGGCGCCTTGGGCCCGTTCCGGCGGGCGGCGCGCCGCGACACCGAGAGGTAATGTCGTGGGACTCGCGGGAGCGGGCCGAGGAGTTCATGCGCAGCGACTCGCTGCGCGAGGCCATGCAGAAGGGCGGGGTGACCTCCGAGCCCAAAGCGACGTGGCTGGAGGGGCGTGCTCCGCCTCGGGTGCTCCGCCTCGGGTGCTCCGCCTCGACTCCGTCTCGATTCAATCGCGCGCGTGCGGGGAACACGCGGGGCAGTGTGCACGAGCGGGCGGAGGGAGCTGCCAGCATCACCGACGTCCGCTCTGGTGCGTACGCCGCCGGATCCCGGGCCGGCGCGCTCGGTAGTGTCAACCTCCTGGGAGGCAACCCATGAACCGAAGGATCATCGACCTCCTGCTCAGCTGGACCGGGCTGGTGGTCGCCGTCGTACTCCTGGCCGCGGGCGGTCTGTTGCTTTACGGCAGCAGCTTCGTCAAGGACCAGGTGCACGACCAGCTTGCGACCCAGAAGATCTTCTTCCCGCCGGCCAACAGCGACGCCGTCAAGGGCGCCCAGTTCGCCGCGATGCGCCAGTACGGCGGCCAGCAGCTGCTGACCGGACCGCAGGCGGAGACCTACGCCAACCACTTCATCGCCGTCCACCTGAGTGAGATCGCGGGTGGCAAGACCTACTCGCAGGTGAGCGAGGCGGCCCTGGCCGACCCCAAGAACGCGGCTTTGCAGGAGCAGGTGCAGACGCTGTTCCGCGGCACGACGCTGCGCGGTCTGCTGCTCAACGCCTACGCGTTCTGGACGGTCGGCGTCATCGCTCAGTACGCGGGCATCGTGAGTCTCGTCGGAGGCGTCGTGCTCCTGGGTTTGGCCGTGCTCGGCTTCGTGCACGCCGGCAGGATGCGCCGTCAGGGCGCCGCACCGCTCGAGCTCGGCCAGCAACGGTACGAGCCCGAACAGAAGGCGGCCTGAGCCGGCGGCCTGAGCCGCAGGGGCGGCTCTACAGCCGCCGGACGGACGAATGGCCGCCGCGGTCGAGTACCGCGGCGGCCATCGCCGTCTCCGCCGCCGGGGCGCCATCGTCTCCCGGGCGGTCAGCCCTCGAGGTCGGGCGCGATGCGGCCGGGCCTACTGCGCGGTCATGGCGCCGTCGGCCACGAGTACCGTGCCGGTGACGAACGACGACTCGTCCGAGGCGAGGAACAGCGCGCAATTGGCGATCTCCACGGGCTCGCCCGGCCGGCCGATCGGCTGGAACGAGTCGATGGTGTCGTACACGTGCTGCAGGCCGCCGAGCATCTCCGCATGCGCGTAGTTCACCGGCGTGTCGACCCAGCCCGGCGCGATGGCGTTGCAGCGGATGCCCTTCTTCACGTAGTCCAGCGCGATGCCCTTGCTGAGCATGACGATCGCGCCCTTCGAGGCCGCGTAGACGGTGAGGAAGGGCTCGGCGACGATGCCGTTGACCGAGGTCGTGTTGATCAGCGACCCCTTGCCCTGCTCGAGCATGTACGGGATGGCGTAGCGGCAGCCGAACATAGTGCCCTTGACGTTGACGTCGAGCGTCCTGTCGATGACGTCGTCCGGCACCTCATGGAACACGCCCGGCAGGTTGACGCCCGCGTTGTTGAAGGCGACGTCGAGCTTGCCCCAGCGCGTGACCGTGTCGTCCGTGTAGGCCTTCACCTGCGCGGGGTCGGAGATGTCGGCCTGGACGGCCACGGCGTCGCCGCCGATCGCCTTGGCCACGGCCGTGACGCCGTCGCCATCGATGTCCACGCAGGTGACCTTGGCGCCCTCCTGGGCGAAGCGGATGGCCGTCGCCTTGCCGATGCCCGACGCGGCGCCGGTGACGATGGTGACGTAGCCCTCGAGGCGCAGACACATGGGGGGACCTCCTGGTCGGACCGTGATGGCGGCCCGGGCGGCCGCGGTGACAGCTAGTGAACCGCACCTCGGCCGCTGCGACAATCCCCGCGGCGTCGACCGGACCGTCCCTCCGGCCCCGCGCCGTCCCTCCGGTCCCGCCTCCGTCCCGCCGGTCCCGCCTGTCCCATCTCCGTCCCGCCGCCCCGGCCGCCGTGGTATACACCGGGCATGGAGTTCGACGGGGTCATCTTCGACCTGGACGGCACCCTCGTGGACACGCTCGAGGACATCGCCGACGCGATGGACCGGGTGCTGGCGCTGGAGGGCGCCCCCGGGCACAGCTACGACGAGTACCGGTACCTCATCGGCCGCGGCATCCGGAACCTGGTGACCGAGGCGCTGCCGCCGGAGTTGCGCAGCGACGAGCGCATCGCGCGCTGCTACGCGCGCATGCTGGACGATTACGGCGCCCACCTGCTGGACAAGACGCGCGCCTACGAGGGCGTGCCCGAGCTGGTGCGCGCGCTGCGAGCCGCCGGAGTGCAGCTCGCGATCCACTCCAACAAGGCGGACGCGCCGACGCAGGCGATCGTCGCGGCCCTTCTCGACCCGGCCGACTTCGTCGAGGTCTCGGGCGCGCGCCCGGACGCGCCGCTCAAGCCCGACCCGGTGGTGGCGCTGGCCATCGCCGCCCGGTTCGGGCTGCCGCCGGCGCGGGTGGTCTACCTGGGCGACTCGCGCGTCGACATGCGCACGGCCTCGGCCGCGGGCATGATCGCGGTGGGCGCGGCGTGGGGTTTCCGCACGCCGGAGGAGCTCGTGGAGAGCGGCGCGCGCGTGGTCATCGACGCGCCGCTCGACCTGCTCGCCCTGCGCGGCTGACACGACCCCGGTCGCGCCGCGCCGGCTCGCCGCTCCGGGCCGCACTGCCCCGGGACCCCTGCCGCGGCCGTGCCTCCGCTGCGGCTCCGCAGAGAGGTGTACTCACCCCAGAGGGCCGGATCGGCGCGGCCCCCACGGGGTGAGGCGGTCGATGAGTGGCGACACGGCGGACGCGAGCACGAGGCGGACGGCGGGCCGCGACGCCCGCGGCGTCAGGACGTGGCCAGGGCTCCGGCGTCGCGGAGCAGCTCCAGGAACGCCGGCATGAGCGCCGGGCCGGCCGCGACGACGGCGGGCCCGCGTCCGTGCGCCGCCGCCAGGTGCTCCACGGCGGCGCCGGCCTCGCGGGCGATGAGGGTGCCGGCGCCGTAGTCCCATGGCGAGAGATCGAGCTCCCAGTAGGCGTCGACCTCGCCGGCGGCGACGTGGCACAGGTCGAGCGCGGCCGCGCCGCCGCGGCGGATGTCGCGGATGCGACCCAGCGCCGCGGCCACCACGGCGCCCTGCTGCTCGCGCTGCCCCGCGTCGTAGGAGAACCCGGTGGCGACCAGCGCGCGCGAGAGGTCGTCGAGCACGCGCGCGCGGATGGGCCGGTCGTCGCAGACGGCGCCGTGGCCGGCGACGGCGCGGTAGAGGCGGCCAGAGCTGGAGTCGTACACGACTCCGACGGCCGCCCGCCCGTCGACCTCGACGGCGATGGAGGCCGCGTAGGCCGGATAGCCGTAGACGTAGTTGGTGGTGCCGTCGAGCGGGTCGACGACCCAGCGGACCCCGCTGTCCCCATCCAGCAGGCTGCCCTCCTCGGCGAGGAGCGCGTCACGGGGCCGCTCCGCGCGTAGGCGGTCGACGATGAGGCGCTCCGCCTCCTTGTCCACCTGGCTGACGACGTCGGTGGGCGACGACTTGGTCTCGATGGTGAGGACCTGCCGGCGGCCCTCGTCGTGGATGCGCCCCGCCTGGAGCGCGAGGTCGCTCGCCAGCGCGAGCAGCTCGCGGAGCTCGGGCGGGGCGGCGGCGAAGGGATCGCGGTCGGTCATCGGGGCTCCTCGTCGTGGGTGGCGGACGCCGCTCCGACGCTAGCAGAAGCTCGCGCGTGGCTACAACAGGGACCCGCTTCTTCACCGGATTGCGATCAAGTGTCCGCATCGTGGCTACGGCCGGCGGAGATGCGTCTCCGCCGGCCGTCTTCGTTCCCTCCCGGCGCGCGCCCGGGGCGTCGACAGTCGCTCGTTGTCCCCGCCTCGGCCCCGGTGCTACAGTGGACGGGCTGAGCCGGTGCGAAGCAGCCCGGGCGAACGCCGCGTGAGAGTCCGCTCCCGGAGCGGACGCCGAAGGGGCAAGGCGCGTAGCAGGCGTCGAAACTCTCAGGCAAACGGAGCGCGGCCGGACGGGCCCCCGGATGACAGACATGGCGCCGCCGTCGCGGCGCCGGCCGTCAGACAGGGTGGATACTCCACCCTGTCTTTTCTCTTTCCGGCGCAGGAGCGGCGGTCCCGGCCGCGAGCGTTTCCCGCCCACGCGAGGCGGGCAGGTTCGACAGTCGAACGATGTGCGTGAGCACCAGCGAGGAGGCACCATGGCGGACGAGACGTACCCTCAGGACCTGCGGTACTACAAGGAGCACGACTGGGTGCGTGTGGACGGCGAGGACGCCGTGTTCGGCATCACGTGGTTCGCGCAGGACGCGCTGGGAGAGATCGTCTACGCCGAACTGCCGGACGTGGGCGCCGAGGTCAAGGCGAACGAGACCTACGGCGAGCTCGAGTCGGTCAAGGCCGTGAGCGACGTGTACTCGCCGCTGACCGGCGAGGTCGTGGAGGTCAACGAGACCCTGCAGGACGAGGCGCAGCGCGTCAACGACGACTGCTACGGCGAGGGCTGGCTCATCCGCATACGCATGACCGCGCCGGGCGAGCTCGGCGACCTCATGGACGCAGACGCCTACAAGAAGTTCCTCGACGAGGCCTGACCCTCCGGGAGGCTTTCGCATCATGAGCTCCACCAGCTACGTCGCGCACAGCCCGGACGACCTGCGGGAGATGCTGGCGGCCGTCGGGGCCTCCAGCGTCGACGACCTCTTCGCCGAGATCCCGGAGGAGGTCCGCCGGCGGGAGCCGCTGGCGCTGCCCGCCGGCCTCAGCGAGGTAGAGGTCGTGGCCGAGCTGCGCCGCCTCGCCGACAAGGACGTGCCCGCGTCGCAGCTGGTGAGCTTCCTCGGCGCCGGTGTCTACGACCACTACGTGCCCTCCGTGGTCGAGGCCGTCGTCAGCCGCGGCGAGTTCCTCACCGCGTACACGCCCTACCAGCCGGAGCGCAGTCAGGGCGTGCTCCAGACCATCTTCGAGTTCCAGACGGCCATCTGCGAGCTCACCGGCATGGACGTCAGCAACGCCTCCATGTACGACGGCGGCACGGCGCTGGCCGAGGCCTCGTTCCTCGCCGGCGTGCAGACGCGCCGCGGCGAGGTCGTCCTCTCGGCCGGCGTGCACCCCGAGTACCGGCAGGTGCTCGAGACGGAGTCGGCCGGGTACGGGCCGCGCCCGCAGACCGTGGGTCTGCAGGCGGGCGCGGCCACCGACCTGGGCGCCTTGGCCGCCGCGATCGGAGAGAACACGGCGGCGGTCGTCGTCCAGCAGCCCAACTTCTTCGGCGCACTGGAGGACCTGCCGGCCGTGGCCGAGCTGGCGCACGCGGCCGGCGCGCTGTTCGTCGTCGTGGCCGACCCCGTCTCGCTCGGCGTCCTCGAGGCCCCTGGCAGGCTCGGCGCCGACATCGTCGTCGGCGAGGGTCAGGCTCTGGGCAACGCCATGAACTTCGGCGGCCCCGGTCTCGGCTTCATGGCCGTCACCACCAAGCTGATGCGCCGCATCCCCGGCCGCCTGGTCGGCGAGACCGTCGATCTGGAGGGCCGTCGCGGCTTCGTGCTCACGCTGCAGACGCGCGAGCAGCACATCCGCCGCGAGAAGGCCACGAGCAACATCTGCTCCAACCACGCGCTCAACGCGCTCGCCACGCTCGTCTACCTGAGCTGGCTGGGCAAGGAGGGTCTGCCGGAGCTGGGCCTGCACTGCGCGCGCAAGGCCGCCTACCTGCGCGAGCGCCTGCTGGCGCTCCCGGGCGTGGCGGCCTTCACCGAAGGCCCAGTCTTCCGCGAGTTCGCCGTGCGGCTGCCGCGACCGGCGGCCGAAGTCGTCGAGGCGCTGGCGCCGCAGGGGTACCTGGCCGGCGTGGCCGTGAGCCGCTTCGCCGGCCGCTTCGGCGAGACGCCGGGCGGCGGGGACACTGCGACCGCCGCCCTCGACGACGTCCTGCTGCTCGCCGTGACCGAGAAGCGCACGCGCACCGAGCTCGACGCCTTCGTCGAGGCGCTCGGCGTGGTCCTCGCGACGGGGGAGGCGGACCGTGGCTGACACCGGCTTCCACTCCGATCCGGCGATGAGTCGCGAGCGCGCCCCGGTCTGCCGCCCCGCCGCCGTGGACCGCGCCACCGTCTACGAGAAGTCGCGCCCCGGGCGCAGCGCGTACTCGCTGCCGGAGCTCGGCGTGCCCGAGGTGCCGGCCGACGAGCTCATCCCGGCATCGCTGCGTCGCACGGCGCCGGCGCACCTGCCGGAGATCAGCGAGATCGACCTGCTGCGTCACTTCACCGGCCTCAGCACCCTCAACTACGGCGTGGACAGCGGCAGCTACCCGCTCGGCTCCTGCACGATGAAGTACAACCCGCGCGTGAACGAGGTAGCCGCGCGGCTGGACGGCTTCTCCGGCCTGCACCCCTACCAGCCCGAGTCGCTGGCGCAGGGGGCTCTCGAGCTGATGTACGAGCTCGAAGGCTGGTTCGCCGAGATCAGCGGCCTGCACGCCACCACGCTGCAGCCGGCGGCCGGCGCCCACGGCGAGCTCACCGGCCTGCTCATCATCCGCGCGGCCCACATTGCTGACGGCCGCGACCCCAAGCGGATCATCATCCCGGACACGGCGCACGGCACGAACCCGGCGAGCGTCATCATGGGCGGCTTCGTGCCGGCTCCCGTGCGCAGCGACGCGCGCGGCGGCGTCGATATCGACCACCTGCGCGAGGTCATCGCCGAGGGCGACATCGCCGGGCTCATGCTCACCAATCCCAACACGCTGGGGCTGTTCGACGAGCACATCACCGAGATCGCCCGTCTGGTCCACGAGGCCGGCGGCCTGTTGTACTACGACGGCGCCAACGCCAATGCCGTGCTCGGCGTCAGCCGGCCCGGCGACATGGGCTTCGACATCGTCCACTTCAACACCCACAAGACGTTCAGCACGCCGCACGGTGGCGGCGGTCCGGGGGCCGGCCCCATCGTGGTCCGCGACTCGCTGGCGCCGTTCCTGCCGATGCCGCTGGTGGAGAAGGCGAAGGACGGCCGGTTCTTCTTCCAGTTCGACCGTCCGCGGTCCATCGGCAAGGTACGGACCTTCTACGGCAACTTCGGCGTGCTGGTCCGCGCCTGGACGTACATCCGCAGCCTCGGCGCGGAGGGTCTGCGCGAGGTCAGCGAGACCGCCGTCCTGAACGCCAACTACGTGATGGAGGGCCTGCGCCCCCTGCTCGAGCTTCCGTACGGCGACCGGCGCTGCATGCACGAGTTCGTCGGGTCGGCGACGCCGCTCAAGCAGGACGGCGTGCGGGCGTTGGACGTCGCGAAGCGGCTGCTCGACTACGGCGTGCACCCGCCGACCACGTACTTCCCGCTGATCGTCGACGAGGCCCTGATGGTCGAGCCGACGGAGACCGAGTCCAAGGACGCTCTGGATCACCTGATCGAGGCGTTCCGCAGCGTGGAGCGCGAGGCGAAGGACGACCCGCAGTTGCTCCGCGACGCGCCGCTGACCCTGCCGGTGCGGCGGCTCGACGAGGCGCAAGCCGCCCGCCGCCCCGTCGTGAAGCAGCAGTTCCCCGAGGACGTGGAGGGCGGCGCCTGAGGCTGCGCCCTGCGCCGCCCCTCGCCGCCCGCCGCCGCCTGCCCGTGAGAGCCGGGACGTCATGAGCATCGTCAAGGTGTTGCCCGAGTTCCGTGAGAGCGGCGGCGCGCAGATGGCGCTGGACGAAGGCCTTCTCGAGACCGTCGAGGAGGTCATGGCGCGCCGGTACACGTGGGCTCCTCCGGCGCTCTCCATCGGCAAGTTCCAGGAGCTGCAGCTGGTGCCGGGCCTGCCGTTCGAGGTCGTGCGCAGGCCCACCGGCGGCCGGGCGGTGCTGCACGGCGAGGCGTTCGAGTGGTCGTTCGCCTTCGCGTTCCCGCCCGGCGTCCCCAGCAGCGGCCCGCGCGCGGCGGTCGACGTCGGCGGGCCTTACGGCCTCGTCGCCGCCGCGTTCGCCGCCGCGCTCATCGAACTGGGTGTGACGCTGGACGCGGCCGGGGAGGTACCCTACCGGCGCAGCGCGCTCTGCTTCTCCGGGGCGTTGCGCTACGACCTCTGCAGCCGCGGCGAGAAGATCGTCGCCATCGCGCAGGCCAAGAAGGAAGGACGCACGCTCGTCCACGGCTCGTTCCTGATGGAGCGGCCGCCCGACGAGCTCGTCCAGGCGGTCGAGGCGCTGGTCGGAGAAATCTGGGAGAGCGATGGGCTCGCCGGCGCAGGCGTGATGCTCGCGCCGGAGACGATCTGGAACACGACGTTGAGAAAGCTCGAGGCCGCGCTGCGCCGCGTCGCGGCCGGATGAAGCGGAAGAAGGACGGCGGCCGCCGCGTGGCCGCCGGACGAGGAGGTACAAGCGCATGACGAAGATCCTGGTGCTCGGCGGCGGCCCCGCCGGGTATGTGGCCGCCGGCCGCGCCGCCCAGCTCGGCGCCGAGGCGACCGTGGTGGAGGCGCGCGAGATCGGCGGCACCTGCCTGAACCGCGGGTGCATCCCGACCAAGGCGATGGTGGCCGGCGCCGCGCGCCTGCACGAGGCGCGGCGCTCCGCGGAGTACGGCGTCGAGGTCGGCGAGGTGCGCCTGGACTTCGCCGCCTTCATGGCGCGCAAGGAGGCGGCCACGGTCCAGCTCCGCGACGGAGTCGCCCACCTGCTCAAGGCGCGCAAGGTGCAGGTGGTGGCCGGGCAGGCTACGCTCGCCGGTCCCGGCCGCCTGGCTCTCGCGCCCGGCGCGGTCCTGCCCGACGGCACGGTGCTCGAGGACGGCGGCGAGCTCGAGGGCGACGCCGTCATCCTCGCCAGCGGGTCCGAGCCGGTGCGCATGGGCCTCTTCGACTGGAGCGACCCCCGGATCCTGACCAGCGACGAACTGCTGCAGATCGACCACGCGCCGGCGAGCCTGGCCATCGTGGGCGGCGGTGTGATCGGCTGCGAGTTCGCCAGCGTCTTCAGCCGCCTGGGCAGCGAGGTGACGGTGGTCGAGATGCTCGACCAACTGCTCCCCGGCGAGGACCAGCGCGTCGGCCGGACGCTGCAGCAGGCGTTCAAGAAGGCGGGCATCGCGGTGCACGTGAAGACGGCCGTCGAGTCGGCCGAGGCGGGGGACGCCGGCGTGACGCTGCGTCTCGCCGGCGGCAAGGAGGTCGCGGCCGAGCGCGTGCTCGTCGCGGTCGGCCGCCGTCCGCTCAGCGCCGGCCTGGGCTACGAGGAGGCCGGCGTGGAGGTCGGCCCCGGCGGCTTCGTCGTCACCGACGAGAGCTGCCGCACGACCCTGGACGGGGTGTTCGCGGCCGGCGACGTGGCCGGCCCGCCGCTCCTCGCCCACTGGGCCTACCACCAGGGCATGATCGCCGCCGAGAACGCGGTGACCGGGTCCAACCTGCACTGCGACCGCACCGTGATCCCCAGCTGCGTGTTCAGCTCTCCCGAGGTGGCGAGCTGCGGCCTCACCGAGGACAAGGCCAAGTCGGAGGGCGTGGAGCACGAGGTCGCCGGCGTGCGCTTCAACGGCAACTCCAAGGCCGTGTGTGACGGCGACGCCGAGGGGTTCGTCCGCGTCGTCTGCGAGCCCGGCGGCGGCAAGGTGCTGGGCGCCAGCCTGATCGGGCCGCACGTCACCGAGCTCGTACACGAGCTCGCGCTGGCGGTCCACAGCGGCCTCACGCTCGCCGATGTCGCCAACACCATCCACGCCCACCCGACACTCTCGGAGGCGGTCGGTGAGGCCGCGCTGGGCGGCGTCGGGCGCGGCATCCACAGCATCTGAGGTGACCGGCCGGCCCGACACGCGCCTCTCAGGCTCCGACCTCCCGCGCCGCAAGCCGGAGTGGCTCAAGCAGAAGGCGCCGGCGCCACGCCAGTTCCGCGCCACCGGCGCCTTGCTCGACGAGCTCGAGCTGCACACGGTGTGCCGGGAGGCGCGCTGCCCCAACAAGGGCGAGTGCTTCGCCGCCGGGACGGCGACGTTCCTCATCCTCGGCGACGTGTGCACGCGCGCGTGCACCTTCTGCGCCGTCGAGGGGGAGGGGAAGACCGCTGCCGCCACCGCGGTCTGCGGGCTCGACGAAGACGAGCCGCGCCGGGTCGCCGAGGCGTCCCGGCGGCTGGGCCTGCGGCACGTGGTCGTCACGAGCGTGACCCGCGACGACCTGCCGGACGGCGGCGCGGCACAGTTCGCCGCGGTCATCGTCGCCGTCCGCGACGCCGTGCCGGAGGCGACCGTCGAGGTGCTCATCCCGGACCTGGGCGGTGACGAGGCGGCGCTCGCCGCCGTGCTCGCCGCCCGTCCCGACGTGCTGAACCACAACCTCGAGACCGTCCCGCGCCTGTACCCGCAGGTGCGGCCGCAGGCGCGCTACGAGCGCTCGCTGGAACTGCTCGCGCGCGCCGCGGCGTGGGCGCGCGAGCCCGGGCGCGCGGCGCCGGGAGCCGCACCGCCGGCCGCCGCGCGTCCGCGTGCCCAGGCTGCGCGCCCGCATGCACACACTGCCGCGCGCCCGCTCGTGAAGACCGGCCTCATGGTCGGCCTCGGCGAGACCGGCGACGAGGTGGCCGCCGTGCTGGCCGACGCGGCGGCGTCCGGTGTGGACGCCGTGACCGTCGGCCAGTACCTGCGGCCGCACGCCGGCTGCCTGCCGGTGGCCCGCTACGTCACGCCGCGGGAGTTCTCCGGCTACGAGCGTCACGGCGAGGGGCTGGGGCTGACCGTCGTCGCGGCGCCCTTCGTCCGCTCCTCTTACAGGGCCGGCGAGTTGCTGGAGCGCGGCGCGTGAGCATCCGGGACCAGCCGGCGGACCGGCTCGACGTGCCCGTCGTCGGCTCGTGCCCGGACACCTCCGGCGCGCCGGAGCTTCTCTTGCCGACACCGCGAGTCGTCATCTTCGACCTCGACTACACGCTGCTGCGCCCGAGCGACCAGTTCGAGGCTGAGGGCTACGTGCGCACCGGCGCTCGGTTCGGGCTGAAGCTCGATCCGGCGCGCTGGCCGCAGGCTGAGCGCGCCGCCTACAAGGCGGGCGCGGCGCGCCGCGAGGAGACCGGCCTCGTCCACGACGACCACCTGCTCCGGCTGATCGCCCTCTCCATCATCGAGGGCCTCGGCGGCGGTCCGGCCGGCTCTGTAGAGCTGACCACACGGGCCATCATCGAGGCGTGGAGCAGCGCCGAGAACTTCGGCCTCTATGACGACGTGCTCCCCTGTCTCGACACGTTGCGGTCCGCCGGCCTGCGCATGGCCCTACTCTCCAACGCGCTCGGTCACGGGGTGGAGGAGATCGTCGCCCACTTCACCCTCGACGACTACATGGCTGCCGCCGTCTCCAGCTTGGAGACCGGCGCCGTCAAGCCCGCGCCGCGGATGTTCTTCTCACTGTTCGGGCTGCTCGGGATCTCGCCCGCGGACGCGGTGATGGTGGGCGACAGCATGGAGGACGACGTGGACGGGGCCCTCGCCTGCGGCTGCCCCGCCATCCTGCTGGACCGCTCCCGCCGGCGCTGGGACCTCGCGGTCCCGCGCATCGAGTCGCTGGCCGAGTTGCCTGCGGCGCTCGGCCTCTAGCGGCGCCGGGCCTTCGGCGGCGCTCACCTCGCGACGGCGGCGGGGATGATGTCTCCCCGGGGGTCAGCGTCAAATGTGGCGCCAAATGTGGCGCTGACCCCTACGCGATACCCACGTGCCGGCCGGCCTTCGGTGGTGTCGACTCCCCGCGCCCTTCCGGCCCTTCCCGCAGGCAGGTAAGTAAAACATACTTGACACAATGTCGGCTCCGCTTTACACTGCGCGATGTCAAACAAACATGACATCGTGGCCCTCTCAGAGCAGCAGCCGCGGGCCCGCGCGAGGAGGCCGACATGCCGTTCGAAGAGAAGATGACCTGGGTCAGTGGGGTGGTGACCATCATCGTCCCGGTCGTGTACCTCATCATCATGCTCGGCCGGTTGCAGAGTACGCCGGCCGCCGAGATCGCGTATCAGGTGCCCCTCATCGTGGCCATGGTGGCTTCGGTGGTGTTCATCGTCATCGGCGCGATCCTCATGTCCATCGGCACGAGCGTCGTCGCGGTCGCCCAAGGGCGCAGACCGGAGGACGAGATCGACCGCAAGGACGAGCGCGACAAGACCATCAGCCGTCACGGCGACCTGGTGGGCTACTACGTGGCCTCGGCCGGCATGGTCGGCGTGCTGATCCTCACCATCCTCGAGGCCGACTACTTCTGGATCGCCGGCGCGCTGTACCTGTCGTTCGTGGTGGCGATGGTCGTCTCGTCCGCGGTCAAAATGGTCGCCTACCACAGGGGCTTCTGACCGTGGGCAAGCCGACGAGGGTGACCAATCAGATCCGCGCGCTGCGGTTCGCCGCGGGCGAGATGACGCAGGCGGAGCTCGCCGACAGGCTCGGGGTGACGCGACAGACCGTGATCGCCGTCGAGCAGGGCAAGTACTCGCCGACGCTGGAGATGGCGTTCCAGATCGCCCGCGTGTTCGAGGTGCCGCTGGACGACGTGTTCGGGTATCCGGAGGAGGGGTGATGGACGCACAGCACACAAAGGACGAGCGCGACCTGGTGACCGACGCGGTCACGCGGGTGTTCCGGGCGGCGAGAGAGACCGAGCGGGAGCGGCCGCCCAGGCTGGTCCTCATGAGCAGCGTGTCGGTGAGCCGGCCTTCCGGGGCCGACACGCGGCGCGGAGCGCTCGAGCGCGCCTGCCTCTGGCTCCTGCGCGGCAGCGCCCCGGCCGCTTCGGCCTTCGTGCCCCGGCGTCATGAGGCCAGCGTCGCCTCCACGCTCAGTTCCACGTTGCCCTTGAGCGCGCCGCTGATAGGGCAGCCGTCTTTGGCGGCTGCGGCCGCCTCCTTGAACGTGGCCTCGTCGATTCCCGGTACCCGGCCCTTGACGGTGATGTGCGACGTGCCCGTCTTCCAGCCGCCCTCGATCTGCTGGAACGTCACCGTGGCGCTGACCTCGAGTCTCTCCGGCGGCGTACCGGCCTCGCCGAGACCCGCCGAGAGTGCCATGCAGTAGCAGCTCGCGTGCGCGGCCGCGAGGAGTTCCTCGGGGCTGGTCTTGCCGTTGGAGCGCTCGGTGCGCGACGCCCAGGTCACGGGCAGCGGGCCCGCGGCGCCGCTGGTGACCAGTGAGACCTCTCCGGACCCCTGACCCAGCGGGCCCTGCCAGACGGCGTCGGCGCGGCGTGGTGCGTCGGCCATGTCGGAACCTCCTCCACGTGGAATGGCTGGTGGCGGGCGCCACGTGGGGGCGCGGCGTCCGCCGTCGCCCAAGACATGCCCGCGCACCGGGAAACCTGAACCGGCGCCCTCGTATCGGCGGTGCCCCGCCGGGCCTACTTGTCGCCGACGCAGTAGAGCGAGCCGTCCCGGCAGCCGATGAAGATGCGGCCCTTCCACATCACCGGGGTGCTCTCGAAGGCGCCGCCGGCGGCGAAGCTGGACTTCTCGGTGACCGACACGGCGTACCAGTCGCCCGAGGGGCTCTTGAGGGCGCCGGCGTCACCCTTCTGGGCCGGCGTGTACTTGATCTTGTAGAGGCGGATGCGGTTGTCGTAGCCGGCGGCCACGATGGTGTCATCCACCATGATCGGTGTGCTGATGCTCCCGCCGACGTAGAACTTGGCGACCACTCGCGGCGTGGGGTACGGCCCGTCGCCGTTGGGGCCCGGGGCGCTGCCCGAGGTCTTGTTCTGCGAGACCACGTAGAGGTTGCCGTCGATGGCCGAGAAGGCGGCGATGCGGGGGCGGCGGCCCCACGGGTCGTAAGCGTCGTTGACGGCCACCGACCCGATCACGCCGCCCTCCCAGTCCGCGAGCTTGCGGTCGCCGGTCGGGAAGAACCACACCACTGAGTCGGCGGGATCCTTTGACGGATCCAGCATGAGGATCCCGCCGTGCCCGCTGATGTACTGCTTCTCGACCGGCACCAGCAGCTTGCCGGCCGTCGTCGGCACGGGCGTGCCGTCCATGTCGCTGCCGGTGTGGTAGTCCCAGACGACCTTGAGGTCGCTCCGGCGCATGCCGTACACTTCTCCGGCGCCGGAGCTGATGTACACGACGTCGTCGAGCAGGCTCGGCGACGCCTCGAGGACCAGGTTGCCCTGGTGGGCCGCCTGGTCCGCCGACGTGCCGAGCAGCAGGCGGCTGGCGACGATCTTCGGCTTCTTGTAGCCGTTCCACGACTCGGTCTGGAACGGGTCGAGCTTGTAGAACCAGCCGCTCTCGAACCCCGAGTACATGCGGCCCTTGTAGAAGAAGCCGCTGCCGTCCACGTCGCGGCTGTAGCTCGGGGTGAGCGGCACCGGCAGTCGCCAGAGCTCCTTGCCGGTGCCGAACGAGACCGCGCGGTACGGCGCCAGGTTGGGGTCGGTGAAGTCCGACGGCCAGCCGCGCCGCGAGCCGGCCATCACGATGTACGTGTCGGCCTTGGACTTCGGGCTCGGGTCCTCGATCACCGTCGGGCTGCTCTTGATGATGTCGTCGTAGCCGTACTCCCAGACGATCTTGCCGGTCTTGAGGTCGATCTTGTGCAGCTTGCGGTCGTAGGCGCCCCAGAGCAGGTACAGCTTGCCCTTGTCGCGGACGATGACCGGCTGGCCGGTCCAACCGCTGCCCGACCAGGGGGTGTTGGGATGCTTCTTGGTGACCTTACGCGTCGGCGCCGTGAGGCCGCCGCCGATGGAGGTCTTCCAGATGAGGGAGAGCTGCTTGGGCGGCGGGCCCAGGCCGTACACCCGCCGCGTCTCGTCGCCGAGGAACGAGCTGACCTTGACGCCGTCGCCCCGGGACACGATGACCGGCGGCGGGTCCACGGGCACTGCCCTGGTGACCGTGGTGATGGCGACGCCGGTGGCCGCCGGCGAGCTCGCTGTCCCGGCGGCCGGCCGCCCGGACGCCGGAGGACCGGTCAGCTGCCTGTAGAGGTCTTGCGCCCAGCCGCCGGCCACGAAGACGCCGGCGGCGATGACCACGACGAGGGCGGTGACGAGGAGCCGCCGCCGGCGACGCTGACGCCGGCGGCGCTGCTCGCAGCCGCTCTGGCTGACGTACACGTTGTAGCGCGCCCCATGGCGTGAACGGTGTGTGCCCACGGCGCGCATAGCGTACCATCCGCGCATGTTCTTCGGGGCTCAGGAGCTCACCGGCGCCCGCGCCGTCGTCGGGACGGCCGGCGAGGTGCTGCTGGGCGACGTTCCCGCGTACATCTGGCACGACGGGTGCGCTCCCACGTCCCTGGGCATGATCCTCGGCTACTACGACGGCCACGGGTTCCCGGGAGCTCATCCCCGGCCCGGGGTCTCGCACCGGCGGCCCTGCGGTAAGCTTGTCGTA